>JAFAYN010000596.1 GCA_019240375.1 Gemmatimonadota bacterium | reverse complement strand
ACGACCTGTCGCTGGCGGCGGTGAACGGGGACGAGCTGTGCGTGGTGTCCGGGCCGCAGGCCGCGGTGGACGCCTTCGCCGCGCGGCTGGAGGCGGAGGCCGGCGTCGTCGGGCGCCCGTTGCACACCTCGCACGCCTTCCACTCGGCGATGATGGAGCCGATGCTGGATGCCTTCCGCGCCAAGGTGCGGGAGGTGACGCTGAGCGCGCCGCAGCTCCCCTACCTGTCCAACGTCACCGGGACGTGGATCACCGCCGAGGACGCGACCGACCCCGAGTACTGGGCGCGGCACATCCGGCAGGCGGTCCGCTTCCACGACGGGATCAGCGAGCTGATCGGCGAGCCGGAGGCCGCGCTCCTGGAGGTGGGACCGGGGCGGACGCTCCGCTCGGTGGTGCGCTGGCACCCGAAGAAGCTCCCGGGGCAGGTGATGCACGCCTCCCTCCCGCACGCCAAGGAGCGGAGCGACGACCGCGAGTTCATCCTGAGCGCGGTCGGGAACCTGTGGCTCTCCGGGATCGCGCCGGACTGGAAGGCGCTGCACACCGACGAGCGCCGCCGCCGCGTCCCGCTCCCGACCTACCCCTTCCAGCGGAAGCGGTACTGGGTCGACATGCAGGCCGCCACCGGGCGCCGCTCGGCCCCGCGCTCGCTCTCCAAGAAGCACGACGTGGGCGACTGGTTCTACCTCCCCGTCTGGCGCGAAACGCCGCTCGCCCCCGCCGCGGCTCCCGCCGACGAGGGCGCCTGGCTGGTGTTCGCCGACGAGGCGGGCCCCGGCGCCGCGCTGGCCGCCCGGCTGTCGGGCCA
This sequence comes from Gemmatimonadota bacterium, assembly GCA_019240375.1. Classification (GTDB taxonomy): domain Bacteria; phylum Gemmatimonadota; class Gemmatimonadetes; order Longimicrobiales; family Longimicrobiaceae; genus JAFAYN01. Next base: position 4,630 of record JAFAYN010000596.1, on the reverse strand, counting down.
GGGGCGCACCGTGGCCGTGGTCCGGCCGGGGAGCGGCTTCCGCGAGACCGGCGCCGACCGCTACGAGGTCGACCCGCGCCGCCGCGAGGACTACACCGCCCTGCTGTCGCGCCTGGCGGGGACCGGGCGCTTCCCGCGGCGCATCGTGCACGCGTGGAGCGCCGGCGCCGACGCGGCCGAGACGATGGACCGCGGCCTCTTCTCGCTCCTCTTCCTGACGCAGGCGCTGGGCGAGCGGAGCGCCGCCGAGCCGGTGGACGTCACGGTGGTGACCGCCGGGATGCAGGAGGTGGCGGGCGAGGAGATCACCGCCCCCGAGCAGGCGACCGTGCTGGGGCCGGTGCGCACCATCCCGCGCGAGTACCCGCACCTGACCGCCCGCAGCATCGACGTGTCGCTCCCCCGCGCGGGGAGCTGGCAGGAGGAGCGGCTGGCGGAGCAGCTCGCCGCCGAGGCCGCCGCGGGCCCCGACATGGTGGTGGCCTTCCGCGGCGCGCACCGCTGGGTGCAGGACTACGAGCAGGTCAAGCTCCCGCGTCCCGAGGGGACGCTCCCGGTTCTCCGCCAGGGCGGCGCCTACCTGATCACCGGCGGCCTCGGCGGGATCGGGCTGCAGGTGGCCGAGTACCTGGCGCGCGAGGCCCGGGCGAAGCTGGTGCTGACCGGCCGCTCCGCCTTCCCGGCGCGCGGGGAGTGGGACGCCTGGCTGGAATCGCACGAGGCCACCGACGCCACCAGCCGCCGCATCCGCTCGGTGCAGGCGCTGGAAGCGGCGGGCGCCGAGGTGATGGTCGGCGCGGCCGACGTGGCCGACGAGGCGGCGATGACCGCGCTGGTGGACGAGGCGCGCGCCCGCTTCGGCGAGATCGCCGGGGTGGTGCACGCCGCGGGCGTCCCCTCCGGCGGGATGATCCAGATGAAGGCGCCGCGCCAGATCGCCGACGTGCTCGCTCCCAAGGTGCGGGGGACGCGCGTGCTGGAAAAATTGTTCGCCGGGCGGGGGCTGGACTTCATGCTCCTGTGCTCGTCGCGCACCGCGGTGATGGGGCGCTTCGGGCAGGTGGACTACACCGCGGCCAATGCCTTCCTGGACGCCTTCGCCCGCTACCACCGCGACGCCACCGGCACCTACACCGTGTCGGTGAACTGGGGCGGGTGGGAAGAGGTGGGGATGGCGGCGGAGTTCCGCTCGTCGGTGGCGGGCGGCGACGGGAAGACCACGCTGCGCACCTTCGACCACCCGATGCTGGAGCGCCTGATCCTGGAGGAGCCGGGGCGGCGGGTGTTCGCCACCGACTTCGCGGTGCGCAAGCAGTGGCCGGTGGACGAGCACCGTATCATCGGCAACGCGGTGATGCCGGGGGTCGCCTACTTCGAGATGCTGCGCGCCGGTGCCGCCGTGGACGCGGGCGACAAGTCGGTGGTGATCCGCGAGTGCTACTTCGTGGAGCCGATGCGCCTGGAGGACACCGAGGTGCGCGAGACGCGCCTGGAGTTCCGCGAGGAGGGCCCGGACGAGTTCTCCTTCACCATCTGGAGCTGGGACGGGAACAACCCCGCCGGCCGGATGCGCAAGCACGCCCTGGGCCGGGTGGCGCTGGAGGACCCCCGTCCCGCGCAGCAGAACGACGTGCAGGCGATCCTGGCGCGCTGCCCCGAGCAGACCACCATCGCCGAGGAGGACCGCGAGGACGACTTCGGTCCGCGCTGGCAGAGCGTCCACCGCATCCACCTGGGGACCCACGAGATCGTCATCGAGATGGAGCTCCCGGAAGCCTTCCAGGGCGACTGGGAGAAGTGGATCTTCCACCCCGCCATCCTCGACCGCGCCGCCGGGATCACCAAGGCGCGCCTGGCGCCGCAGTTCTACTACCTCCCCATGCTGTACCGGGGGATCGCGCTCGACCGGCAGATGAAGGGGCGGCTCTTCGCCCACGGCCGCTACCTGGCCGACGAGGAGAGCGCCGACCTGGAGACGATCGCCTTCGACTTCAACATCATGAGCGAGGCGGGGGAAAGCCTCCTCCGGGTGGAGAAGTTCACGCAGAAGCGCATCAACGACCCGGGCGCGGAGATCCGCGGGATCGCCGAGGCCGCCGCGGCGGCCGACGCCGGGGAGTCGCGCGACACCGGCTCGGGCGACGGGATCCTCCCGCGCGAGGGGGTGGACGCCTTCGCCCGCATCCTGGCCGCGCGCCTGGAGCCGCAGGTGGTGGTGTCGCCCAACGACCTGCACGCCGCCATCGCCCAGGGCGACCTGCAGGCGGGGGAGAAGCTGCTGGAAGCGGCCGGGGCGAGCGCCGCGGGTGGCCCCAAGAGCACCCGCCCGGAGCTCAGCTCCGCGTACGTGGCCCCGCGCAACGACATCGAGCAGCGCATCGCCGACGTGTGGGGCTCGGTGCTGGGCGTCGACCAGGTGGGCGTGGACGACAACTTCTTCGAGCTGGGCGGCGACTCGGTGCAGGCCATCCAGATCATGGCCAAGGGGAAGCAGGCCGGGCTGCACCTGACCCCGCAGCAGTTCTTCCAGTACGAGACCATCTCGCAGATGGCCGCCATGATCGCCGAGGTGCTGGCCGCCGAAGCCGGGCAGGGGGCGATGATCGGCGACGTCCCGCTGGCCCCGGTGCAGCGCTGGATGCTGGAGCAGGGCGGGGGAGCGAGGGCGGTGCTGCTGGAGGCGCGGTCCCCGCTCGACCCGGCGAAGCTGGGCGAGGCGACGCACCACCTCCTGGCGCACCACGACGCGCTCCGCCTCCAGTTCACGCGGGAGGGCGAGGGGTGGAAGCAGGTCGGGGCCACGGTCGGCGACGACCGCCCCTTCGCCGAGGTGCCGGTGGCCGACGTCCCCGCCACCGAGCGGGTGGAGAACGCCCGGCGCGAGGCCGCCCGGATCGCGGCGGCGTTCGACCCGGCGGTGGGGCCGCTCTTCCAGGCCACGCTCTTCACCCCGGGGCCGGACGCCCCGCAGCTCCTCCTCGTGGTGGCGCACGAGCTGGTGGCGGACGCCGCCTCGTGGCCGGTGCTGCTGGAGGACCTGGCCGCCGCGTACGGGCAGCTCGCCCGCGGCGAGGCGGTGCAGCTCCCGGCGAAGACGGCCTCCTTCCGAACCTGGACCGAGGGGCTGGCGAAGCAGGCCGGCTCCCCCGAGCTGGAGCGCGAAGCGGCCTTCTGGAGCGGCGAGCTTCCCTCTGGGGTCGCCGCCCTCCCGACGGACCGCCCCGCCGCGGGCGCGGCGACTTCGGCGGCGGTGACGGTGGAGCTGGACGCCGAATCGAGCCGCGAGGCCACCGAGGAATTGCCGCGCGCCCGCCGCGCCGAGGCGGACGAGGTGCTGCTCGCCGTGGTGGCGGAAGCGCTCTCGGAGTGGGCGGGGGCGGACCGGGTGCTGGTGGAGCTGGCCCGCGACGCCCGCGCCGGTGAGCCCGGCGACGACGAGTACGCCCGCACCGTGGGGCGGATGGAGAACCGGGTCCCCGTGCAGGTGGAGGTGAACGGGGGCGACCCGACGGCCACGCTCAAGGCGGTCAAGCAGCGGGTGCGGCACCTGGCGAAGCACGCCGAGTCGTACGGGGTGCTCCGCTCGCTGGACGGCGAGGCGGGGGCGGCGTTCCGCGACGCCCCGCGCGCGGAGGTCGGGTTCCGCTACGTGGACCTGTCCGAAGCGGCGCCGGCCGGGCCGTGGGAGATCGTCGGCGGGGGGACCTTCCCCGCCTCCGGGACACGGCGCGAGCACCTGCTGGAGGTGGAGGCCGTGCGCGCCGCCGACGGGGTGCGGATCGAGCTGGGGTACTCGCCGGAGGTCCACAACCGCGCCACGGTGGAGCGGCTGGCCTCCGGGATCCGGGACGCCCTCGGCCTGCTGGCGGAGCGCTCCCGGGCCGTGGGGCCGGAGGGCTTCACGCCCGAGGACTTCCCCCTGGCGAACCTGGACGCGGCGGCGCTGGGGCAGCTCTCGCTCCTGATCCGCAAGGCGGACCGGGGGGCGTAGCGGCCGGACGGGCGCCGCGCGCCACCCCTCGCCGCCGGTGGGGAGGGGAGGGAAGATAGAGGCAGTCTTTTCCGGAATGTCCGGCGATCCGTCGCCGGACATTCTTCCATCCCTCGCGAGTACGGGAATGCAGAACATCGAGAGCGTGTACGCCCTGTCGCCGATGCAGCAGAGCATGCTGGTGCGGATGCTCCAGACGTCGGACCAAGGGGAGTACACCGAGCAGGTGTCCTTCACCATCCGGGGCGGCTTCGACCCGGACGCCTTCGCGCGCGCCTGGCAGCAGGTGGTGGACCGGAACACCATCCTGCGGACCGCGTTCTTCTGGGAGGGGCTGGACCAGCCGCTGCAGGCGGTGCGGCAGCAGGCGGAGGTCGAGGTGCGGACCCTGGACTGGCGCGAGGTGCCGGAGGGCGAGCGTGAGGCGCGCCTCGCGGAGTTCCTGCGCGAGGACCGGGAGCGGGGCTTCGACCCGGCGGTGGCGCCGCTGACGCGGGTGGCGTGCATCCGGCTGGCGGACGACACCTGGCGCTGCGTGTGGAGCTTCCACCACCTCCTGCTGGACGGGTGGTCGTCGTCGGTCACCCTGCGCGAGGTGTTCGCGCTGTACGAGGCGGCGTGCGAGCGGCGGCCGGCGAA
>JAFAYN010000185.1 GCA_019240375.1 Gemmatimonadota bacterium | reverse complement strand
CCCCCTCGGTGGTCATGCGCGGCGGGCGCGGGTGGTCGGTGGGGAGCTCCAGCACGGGCGGGGCGTCGGCCAGCTCGCCGCGCCAGTACTCCAGGTGCCGCTCCAGGGTCTCTCCCGAGAGCCAGGCGCGCTGCCAGGCGGCGTAGTCGGGGTACTGCACCGGCAGCTCGGGGAGCGGCGACGCCTCGCCACGCAGGTAGGCCCCGTACAGCGCCGACACCTCGCGGGTCAGCACGCCCAGCGACCACCCGTCGCTGACGATGTGGTGCATGGTGAACACCAGCACCCAGTCGGCCTCGTCCAGGCGCAGGAGCGTGCATCGCAGCAGTGGACCACACGCAAGGTCGAAGGGACGCAGCGCCTCGTCGGCCACCAGTCGTCCGGCCTCTGCCTCCCGGTGTGCTTCCGGCAGGTGACCCAGGTCCACCTCTCCCATCGCGACGGGCGCGGCGGCGTGGATGACCTGCACGGGTGCCCCGTCGCGCTCCGAGAACGTGGTGCGCAGCGTCTCGTGCCGGGCCACCAGCGCGTCCAGGCTCGCCCGCAGCGCCGCCACGTCCAGTGCGCCGCGAAGCCGCAGCGGGGAGGGCATGTTGTAGGCGGGGCTCCCCGGATCCAGCCGGTCCACCACCCACAACCGCTGCTGCGCGAACGATGCCGGCAGCGGCTCCTCGCGCGAGACCCGCTCGATGGGTGGCGTGGGAGGGGCGCCGGCGCTCCGCAGGACCTCGATGCGCCCCGCCAGGGTAGCGACGGTCGGCGCTTCGAAGAGCGCGCGCAGGGGCAGCTCGACCCCGAACGCCTGCCGCACCCGCGAGACCACGCGGGTCGCCAGCAGCGAGTGCCCGCCCAGCGCGAAGAAGCTCTCCTCCACCCCCACCTGCTCCACCCCCAGCACCTCGGCCCAGATCCCCGCCAGCACCTCCTCCGTCGCGGTACGTGGCGCCACGTACCGCTCCTGCGCGCCCCACTCCGGTGCCGGCAGCGCCCGCCGGTCCACCTTCCCGCTCACGTTCCGCGGGAGCGCGTCCAGCACCACGAAGGCCCCCGGCACCATGTACTCCGGCAGCCGCCCCGCCACGTGCGCCCGCAGCTCCGCCGCGCCGACCTTCACCCCTTCCGCCGGGACCACGTAGGCCACCAGCCGCTGCGCCTCCGCCTGGACTCCCACCACCGCCTCCTGCACCCCGGCGTGCTCCCGCAGCACGGCCTCCACCTCCCCCGGCTCGATGCGGAAGCCGCGCAGCTTGACCTGCACGTCCATCCGCCCCAGGAACTCCACCGTTCCCTCCGCCAGCCACCGCGCCCGGTCCCCCGTCCGGTACAGTCTCGCCCCCGCCTCGCCCGAGAACGCGTCCGGCACGAACTTCTCCGCCGTCCGCTCCGGCTGGTTCAGGTAGCCGCGCGCCACCTGCTCGCCTCCCACGCACAGCTCCCCGGGCACTCCCACCGGCGTCGGCTCGCCCGAGCCGTCCAGCACGTAGAGCCGCACGTTCCCCGTCGGCCGCCCGATCGGCAGGCTGCCACGCTCCCCCGCGTCCTCCCCTGCCTCCAGCCACAGTGCCGCCGAGGTGCAGGTGGCTTCCGTGACCCCGTAGACGTGCACCAGCGGCACCCCCAGCTGCGCCCATTCGCGCAGCACCTCCGGGGCGACGCGCTCTCCCCCCACGCGTACGAAGCGCACGCTCGGCGGCACGCCCCGCCCGCTGGCGCGCAGCTCACGCACCCACTCGGCCCAGTAGGCCGAGGGGAGCTCGAAGCTGGTGATCCCCTCGCGCTCGATCAGCTCGCGCAGCACCCCGGGGGCGAACAGCTCGGCCGGGGAGAGCACCACCGCGGCACCGCTGCTCCAGGCGGTGAAGATCTCCTCGACGGAGACGTCGAAGCTGAGCGAGGCGAAGTTCAGCAGCCGGTCGTCGGGGCGCAGCTCCAGGCGGGCGGCCATGTCGAGGGCCAGGTTGACGACCGGGCGGTGCGGGACGGCGACGCCCTTGGGCTGTCCGGTCGAGCCCGAGGTGTAGAGGACGTAGGCCAGGTTCTCCGGCGTGACGCCGCTTTGAGGCGCCGCGCTCGACTCGGAAGCGAGTTCTTCCTGGAGGGCGTCGAGGGCGAGCACGGGGAGGCCGCGGTCGGTGAAGCGCTCGGCCAGGCAGCTCTGCGTCAGGAGCAGGGCGGCGCCGGAGTCGGCGAGCACGTAGGCGATGCGCTCGGCGGGGTAGGCGGGATCGACCGGGACGTAGGCGCCGCCGGCCTTGAGCACGCCGAGGAGGGCCAGCGCCATCTCGGGGCCCTTCTGCACGCTGATGGCAACGCGGTTCTCGGGTCTAACGCCGCGGCGACGCAGGAGGTGTGCGAGGCGATTGGCCTGCGCATCCAGCTCGGCGTAGGAGAGCGCCCGGCCCTCGAAGAGGAGGGCAGGGGCGTCGGGGGAGCAGCGGACCCGGGCGGCGAAGAGATCGTGCAGGCACAGCTCGCGCGGGAAGTCCTGCGTGGTGGCGTTCCAGCTCTCCAGCACCTGGGTGCGCTCGGCGCCGCGAAGGAGCGACAGCTCGGAGAGGCGCCGCCCCGGGTCGACCGCCAGCGCCTCCAGCACCGCCTCCAGGTGCCCGGCCATCCGCGCGATCGTCTCCGCCTCGAACAGCGCCTCCCGGTACAGGAGCGCGCCGCGCAGCGCATCGCCCTCGGAAAAGCTCAGCTCCAGGTCGAACTTGGCGACCGCGGCTCCGGTCTCGAAGGGCTCCACGGCGAGCGTGCCGAGGGAGAGTGCCTCGCCGGCTCCGGCGGACTCCAGGTCGAAGGTGACCTGGAAGAGGGGGGTGTAGGTGAGGCTGCGCTCGACGGCCAGCTCCTCGACCAGGCGCTCGAAGGGGAGTTCCTGGTGGGTGTAGGCGCCCAGCGCCGTCTCCCGTACCCGCCCCAGCAGCTCGGTCCAGGTGGGATCTCCCGACAGGTCGGCGCGCAGGGCCAGCATGTTCACGAAGAAGCCGATCACCCCCTCCGTCTCCACCCGGGCCCGTCCTGCCACCGTGGTGCCGACCACCACGTCCTCCTCCCCGGAATACTTCGAGAGCAGGACCTGCCAGCCGGCCAGCAGCGTCATGAACAGCGTCGCACCCTCACGCTGCGACAGCTCCCGCAGCCCTTCGGCGACCCGGTCCGGGAGCACGAACGAATGGATGGCCGCTCGCGGGCTCTGGTCGGGGACACGGGGGCGGTCAACGGGGACGTCGAGCAGCGGCGGCGCCCCCGCCAATCCCTCCCGCCAGTAGCGGATCTGCTCCTCCAGGACCGGGCCGCTCAGGCGCTCCCGCTGCCAGAGGGCGAAGTCGGCGTACTGTACCGGCAGCTCCGGCAGCCGCGGCTCCTCGCCCCGGCTGTAGGCGGCGTACAGGGCCGATACCTCGCGCGTCAGCACGCGGCGGCTCCATCCGTCGCTGACGATGTGGTGCAGCGTGAAGCACAGCACGTGGTCTGTCTCACCCAGGCGCAGCAGGGTGCAGCGCAGCAGCGGCCCATGTGCCAGGTCGAAGGGGCGCAACGCCTCCTCTTCCGCCAGGCGCACAGCCTCGGCCGCCGCGTCCGACGCGTCGCGCAGGTCGAGGACCGCGAGCGGGACGGGCGCGGGCGGGTGGACCACCTGCACGGGGGCGCCGCCCTGCTCGGGGAACGTGGTGCGCAGCGTCTCGTGGCGCTCCACCAGCGCGTCCAGGCTCGCCTGGAGCGCCGCGACGTCCAGCTCTCCGCGCAGGCGCAACGCGTATGGAAGGGTGTAGGCGGCGCTGTCCGGCTCCAGGCGGTCGACCACCCACAGACGCTGCTGCGCGAAGGAGAGGGGCCCTGGCCCCGGGAGACTCCGGCGCGGGATCCGGTCCTGGTCCTCGGCGCTTCTCCTCTCCCTCAGGAGATCCTTCAGGAGCGACCGCCTGTCCGTCTGCGAAAGCCGCCCGATGAGCTCCGCCGCTCCGCCCGCTCGATCCTGGTTCATAGATGCCCGTGTTCGTGGGTGTCGCCGTGGCTTCGCGTTCTCACCTTCCCGCCTCCGAGCTGCCCACGGGGGTCGGGTGGCTCAGCCGCTCCACCAGCTCCGTGGCATCCAGCGTTACGATGAACAGGTCCTCCACTCTGCCGGCAAGCGCCGCCACGGTGGGTGCTTCGAACAGCGCCCGAAGCGGCAGGTCGATCTTGAGTTCCTGGCGGAGCCGCGCGACGACCTGGGTCGCCAGCAGCGAGTGGCCGCCCAGCTCGAAGAAGTTGTCGTGGATCCCCACCTGCTCCAGCCCCCCGCCGCTGTCCCCACCCAGAACGTCGAGCCAGATCTCGCAGAGCAGCTCCTCCATCTCGGTCGTCGGAGCCTGGTACTCCGCTCCGCCTCCGAGGTGTGGCATGGGGAGAGCGCGCCGGTCGATCTTCCCGTTCACCGTTACCGGGAGCTGCTCCAGCACCACGAATGCACCCGGCACCATGTACTCCGGCACCCGCTCCGCCAGGTGCCCCCGCAGCTCCGCCGCCCCGACCTCCGCTCCCTCCGCGGCGGTCACGTACGCCACCAGGCGTGGCTGCCCGGGTACGTCCTCCCGCAGTAGCACCACCGCTTCCCTCACTCCCCCCTGCCCCCGCAGCACCGCCTCGATCTCCGCCAGCTCCACCCGGTAGCCCCGCACCTTCACCTGGTGGTCCACACGCCCCAGGTACTCCACCTCTCCGTCCCCCCGCCGCCGTCCCACATCCCCTGTCCGGTACAGCCGCGCTCCCGCCACACCCCGGTGCGGGTCCGGGACGAAGCGCTCCGCCGTCAGGTCGGGCCGGGCCAGGTAGCCGCGCACCACCCCCACGCCCCCGATGTACAGCTCCCCGGGCACCCCCACCGGCACCGGCTCCAGCTGCGCGTCCAGCACGTAGAGCTGCGTGTTCGCCACCGCACGCCCGATCGGCGGGTCGCCTCCCTCGGCCGTGTACGCGCTGGAGGTCATCCGGATGCTCGCCTCCGTGGCCCCGTACCCGTTGAAGAAGAGGCGTCCCTCGCCCCAGCGCCGCACCGTCTCCACCGGGCAGACCTCGCCCCCGGTGACGATCACCTTCAGCGTCGGCAGCGCCTCCGCGGGCGTGACCGCCAGCGCCGAGGGCATGGTCTTCAGGTGCGTGATCCCCTCCTCTCGCAGCGTCCGCAGCAGGTCCTCGCCCGGCAGCATCGCCTCGCGGCGCGCCAGCACCAGCTCGGCTCCGTGGCAGAGGGCGACGAACAGGTCGGCCACGGAGGCGTCGAAGTGCAGCGGGGCGTAGGCGAGGTTCCTCTCCCCGCGAGCGGCGCCGTAGAGGCGGCCCAGCTCCAGGAAGGTGTTACCCACGCCCCGGTGCTCCACCAGCACTCCCTTGGGACGGCCCGTGCTCCCGGAGGTGTAGATGACGTAGGCCAGGTTGTCGGGGTCCACGCCGGTGCGGGGTGCCTCCGGGTTCTCCCGCGCGAGGCTCTCGGCCTCCGCATCCACCAGGAGGAGCGGGACGCCGCAGCCCTCCAGGCGCGCGGCGAGGGCGGACTGGGTGAGCAGGAGCCGGGGGGCGGCGTCGGCCAGCATGTAGGCGCGCCGCTCGGGGGGCAGCTCGGGATCGAGCGGGAGGTAGGCGCCCCCGGCGAGCAGGACGCCCAGCACGGAGACGACCATCTCGGGCGCGGGCTCCATGCAGATGCC
>JAFAYN010000549.1 GCA_019240375.1 Gemmatimonadota bacterium | reverse complement strand
AGGGGGGGACGTTCAGGATGGGGACGTGGTCCATGATGTTGGCGGCCGGGGGCCCTCCCACCATGACGCGGTTGGTGGGGAGCACCACCAGCGAGCTGGGCGCCACGCCGAAGCTGCACATCATCATCCCCCCCATGCACGCCTGCTGCCCCATCGCTCACTTCCCTCCGGCGAGTGTTCCCAGCGTCTTCCGCAGGAGCGAGAGCCGCCCGGGCTTCCCTTCCGGCCGACCCCGCTCGTCGAACCGCTCCGGCGCGCCGACCGGCTTCCCCTCGCGGAAGCGGCGCCGCTCGCGGATGCGCCCCTCCTCGTCGTAGACCAGCGTTTCCCCGTCGGGGACGCCGTCGCGGAACAGGGCGCGCTCCCGAACCCTCCCGCTGGCGAAGTACTCCAGGGTGGGCCCCTCCTGCCGGTCCGCCACGTAGGTGGCCCTGCGGAGGAGCCGTCCCTCCACGTCGTACCACTCGCTCTCCCCCTCCAGCTTCCCGCCCCGGTAGCGGAGCCGCGCCGTCACCTGCCCGCCGGGGCCGTAGGAGAGCGTTTCCCCCTCCAGCACCCCCGCCGCGTAGCGCATCAGCATCTGCGGGCGTCCGGCGGCGTAGACCGTCGAATCGCCGTCGCGCTCCCCGTCGCGGTACTCCGCGCGCAGGAGGAGGGCGCCGTCCTCGTCGTGGGTGGTCACCTCGCCGTCCAGCTTCCCCACCCGGTACGCGGCGCGGGTGCGGACCGTCCCGTCGGGAGCGTACACCGTCAGCTCCCCGTCCAGGAGCCCGTCGCGCATCCGGGCCACCTGGAGGACGCGCCCGGCGTCGTCGCGCACCACCTGCTCGACGGTCTCGGCCATCAGTTGATCTTCACCAGCCCGCCCTTTACGGTGAGCATCCCGCCGCCGTCCACCGTCCCCATGGCGCTCCCCTTCACCTCGAAGGTGGCCCCCGCCTCGATCCCCAGGGTGGCGCTGGACTTCACCTTGACCGTAGTCCCCTCGGCGGTGAGGTCGAGCCCCGCCTTGTTCTTGAGCGAGGTCCCCGCCTCGTTGCTCAGCTCGGTCCCCGCCTTGCTCTTGAGCGAGGTCCCCGCCTCCGCGGCCAGGTCGGTCCCGGCCTTGAGGGTCAGCGCCTGCCCCGCCTTGATGGTCACGTTCCCCGTGGCCTCGATCACCAGGTCGCCCGTGACCTTGAGGGTGTAGTTCCCCCCTGTCTCGTGGGTGAACTTGGCGTCGTTCTTGTGCGTCTCGTCCCCCGCGACGGTGACGCTCCGCTTCCCCTTGCTCACGGCGTGGGTCTCGTCGCCCTCGGTCACGGTGACGGTGCGCTTCCCCTTGGACACCGTGAGCTCCTCGTCCCCCTCGCTCACCGTCACCGAGCGCTTCCCCTTGCTGACGGTGAGGGTGTCGTCCGCCTCCTCCACGGTGGTGGTCCGCGCGTTCTTGACCGAGACGGTCAGGTCCTTTGCGGCGCGGAGGTACACCTCTTCCGAGTCCTTCTTGTCCTCGAAGCGCAGCTCGTTGTTCTCCTCCCCCTCCTTGGACGACTTGCCGCGGATGGTGCTCCGGGTCTGGTTGTCGGGGAGGGCGTAGGGGACGGTCTGCTGGGCGTTGTAGACGCACCCGGTCACCACGGGACGGTCCGGGTCGCCGTCCAGGAAGGTGACGATCACCTCCTGCCCGATGCGGGGGAGGAAGAAGCTCCCCCACCCCTGCCCCGCCCACCCCTGCGCCACCCGGATCCAGCACGACGAGTTCTCGTCGTTCTTCCCCTCCTGGTCCCAGTGGAACTGCACCTTGACTCGCCCGTACTCGTCGGTCCAGATCTCCTCCCCGCTCTTCCCCACCACAATCGCCGTCTGCGTCCCCGCGATGGCGGGCTTCCGCGTCGTCTGCGGGGGGCGGAAGGGGACGTCGGTCGGAAAGGCTTCGAAGGAGTTGGAGTAGCGGTCCTGGCTCGCGGTGCAGGAGACGGCAAGGAGGACCCAGGCGGCGTTGGCGTCGGAGCGCCCGTGCCCCTTGAGCGTGAACTTGAACCCCGGGACGAACCCCCGGCACGTCCCGTCGCCCCGCATCGTCTTCCCCGGCAGCTCGCACCCCTCGATGCGCAGCTTGGCGCGCTTCTCCCCGTCCGCGGTCGCGGTGAACCCCCCGGGGTAGTCGTAGACCCGCAGCTTCCCGGCGACGCCGTCGACGCTCACCATCAGGTCGGTGGAGGGGGTGACGAAGTGGAAGTCGTCCAGCGCGTACTTCCCCGTGGTCACCTGCCGCTCCAGGGTGCAGCGCGCGACCACGTCCTGCACCTCCTTTTCGGTGGCGCTCTGGTCGTAGCGCACCGTGGACGCCCCGGGGCAGTCGGCGTGGGCGTCGGCGTCGTCCGCCAGGACCAGGGTGTGCTTCCCCGACTCGTGCTCGAAGAAGTAGAAGATCCCCTCGTCCTCCATGAGCCGCGACACGAAGTCGAAGGCGGTCTCGCGGTACTGGACGCAAAACTCCCGCTTGGCGTAGGTGCCCGTCAGCGCGCTGCGGTAGTCGGTGAGCCCCAGGTCGCCGAAGACCTTTTCCAGGATCTCGGGGACGCTCAGGTTCTGGAAGACCCGGCAGTCCGCGGTGAGCGTCAGGAGCCAGAGCCAGGGGCGCAGCTCGGCGTAGTAGGTGGTGCTCCGCAGCCGCGTCCCCGCCTGGACGAAACGGGCGACGATCCCGTCGAAGTAGCGCATGCTCCCATCTACCAGCTCCAGCGCCGCCGTCACGCTCTTCCCCACCACGTCGTCGAAGGTGAGGGAGGCGTCGTCCGACTCCATCTCCAGCGTGTAGCGGAAGAGTCCGGAAACCCGCTCCTCGCCCTGGAGGGAGCGGAGGACGAGCTTGTCCGTTCCCAGCGGGGTGGTGAGGGTGAGCGGGAGCTTGTTCTGCGTGAGCGGCATCCGTGCGCTGCTGCGGGAAAGCTGAGGGTCCGGGGACTACGCGGCCGACGTCTCGTGGGTACGGTAGGCGAACCCGCCGCGCGGGTCCGTCGCGAGGTGCACGGCCGGGACGGTCTCCCCCCGGGCCAGCCGCTCCAGCACCGCGGCGGAAAGCTCGGGGAGGACGGTGTGGGAGATGACCCGGTCCAGGTTGCGGGCGCCGCTGTCCGTCCCCGCGCAGCGCCCCACCAGCGCCTCCACCACCGCCTCGTCGTAGGTCAGCTCGGCGCGGTGCGCCTCCCAGAAGCGGCGCTGCACCTCCGCCAGCTTCAGCTCGGCGACCTCCCGCAGCTCCGCCTCGCCCAGGGGCAGGTACGGGACCACCACCAGGCGCGCCAGGAAGGCGGGGGGGAAGTGTCGCAGGAGGTGGGGGTGGAGCCGCTCCGCCAGCGCCTCGGGGTCGGGCCGCGCGCCCCCGCGGCACGCCTCCTCCACCGCCTCGTCCCCCGCGTTGGAGGTGAGGAGGATCACGGTGTTGCGGAAGTCCACCGGCGTCCCCTCCCCGTCCTCCAGCCGCCCCCGGTCGAACACCTGGTAGAAGAGCTCCAGCACGTCGGGGTGGGCCTTTTCCACCTCGTCCAGGAGGACCACGCAGTAGGGGCGGCGGCGCACCGCCTCGGTGAGGGTCCCGCCGCGGCCGTACCCCACGTACCCCGGGGGCGCTCCGCGGAGGAGGGAGACGGTGTGCGCCTCCTGGTACTCCGACATGTTGACGGTGACCAGGTTGCGCTCGCCGCCGTACAGGTGGTCGGCCAGGGCGAGGGCGGTCTCGGTCTTCCCCACCCCGCTCGGGCCCGCCAGCAGGAAGACCCCCACCGGCCTTTCCGGGTCGTCCAGCGAGGCGCGAAAGGTACGGATGCGGCGGGCGATGGTCTCCAGCGCCTCGGGCTGCCCCACGATCCGGTCGGCCAGGCGGCGCCGTAGCCCCAGGACGGTGCGGACCTCGTCCTTGAGGATCTTCCCCAGCGGGACCCCGGTCCACCCGGAGATCACCGCCGCCACCGTCCGCGAGGCGACGCACGCGGGGACCAGCGGGTCCTCCCCCTGCAGCGCAGCCAGGTCGCGCTCCGCGGCGGCCAGCTCCCACCCCGCGCACCCCTCCGCGCCCTCCGCCTCCGCCACGCCGCGCAGCCGCTCCACCTCCGCGACCCGCTCCAGCTCGTCGCGCCAGCGCTCTTCCAGCCGCGCCCGCTCGGCGCGCTCCCGCTCCAGCGCCGCCTCCAGCCGCGCGACCCGTCCCGCGTGGCGCGCCCCGGAGGCCTGCTCGCGCCGCAGCGCCGCCAGCTCCGCCTCCTCGCGCTCGACGCGCCGCGCCGCCGCCTCCAGCGCCGCCGGGGGGCCGTGGCGCGCCGCCGCCACCCGGGCGCAGGCGGTGTCCAGGACGCTCACCGCCTTGTCGGGGAGCTGCCGTCCGGCCAGGTGCCGCCCCGAAAGGCGCACCGCGTCCCGCACCGCCTCGTCCAGCACCCGCACGCCGTGGTGCCGCTCCAGGTGGGGGACCACGCCGCGCAGCATCTCCACCGCGCGCTCCTCGTCCGGCTCCTCCACCTTCACCACCTGGAAGCGCCGCGCGAGCGCGGGGTCCTTCTCCACGTAGCGCTTGTACTCCGACCAGGTGGTGGCGGCAATCGTGCGCAGCTCGCCGCGCGCGAGCGCCGGCTTCAGGAGGTTGGCGGCGTCCCCCTGCCCTGCCTGCCCGCCGGCGCCGATCAGGGTGTGCGCCTCGTCGATGAACAGGATGATCGGGGTCGGCGAGGCCTGGACCTCGTCGATGACCGAGCGCAGGCGCTGCTCGAACTCGCCCTTCATGGAAGCGCCG
>JAFAYN010000542.1 GCA_019240375.1 Gemmatimonadota bacterium | reverse complement strand
GGACCCCGGCCGCGACCTGGCGCATCAGCGCGGGGACGGCGTGCAGCAGCGTGGCGCTCGCCAGCTCCTCGACCAGCGCGGCCACGTCCACCACCCGCTCCCGCGGCACCACGCGCACCGTCCCCCCGCTCATCAGCGGGAGCAGAGTCTCGAAGAACCAGATGTCGAAGGCGAAGCTGGCCAGGCTCGGCATCTCGTCGCCCTCGGTGAAGCCGAAGACCTGGCGGGCGACGTCGAGGGTGTTGCTCAGGCTGCGGTGCTCGACGCGCACCCCCTTGGGGCGCCCGGTGGAGCCCGAGGTGTAGATCACGTACGCCAGCCCTGCGGTGTCCGGCCGGGTCAGCGATTCCGGCGCGTCCGTGCTCTCGGCGGCGATCCCGGCCGCGTCGGCGTCCAGGCGCAGCACCTCCGCCCCGTGCTCCGGAAGACGGCCGGCCAGCTCGTCCCGGGTGAGGAGGACCCGGACCGCCGAGTCCGCCAGGATGTAGGCGACACGGTCGTGCGGGTAGTCGGGGTCGATGGGGACGTACGTGCCGCCCGCCTTGAGGATCCCCAGCGCGCCGACCACCAGCTCCGCCGAGCGCTCCACGAAGAGCCCGACCGGGACCTCCGGCCCCACCCCCCGCCGCCGCAGCGCGCGGGCGAGCCGGTTGGCGCGCGCCTCCAGCTCCGCGAAGGTCAGCGCCTCCGCGCCGGAGCGCACCGCCACCGCCTCCGGCGTGCGGCGCGCCTGCTCCGCGATCCGCTCGTGCACCGGCACATCGAGCGCGGCCGGCACCTCCGCCGTGCTCCACTCCGCCAGTACCCGGCGGCGCTCCGCCTCGCCCAGCACGTCGACTTCGGAGAGACGCCGCCCCGGGTCCGCGGCCACCGCGGCCAGGAGGCGGGCGAGATGCCCCGCCATCCGCTCGATGGTGGACTCCTCCCACAGCTCCGCGCGGTACGAGAGCGTGCCGTCGATCTCCTCGCCCTCCTCCGACATCGTCAGGCTCAGGTCGAACTTGGCGCTCTCCCCCATCCGGAACAGCGACTCCATCCCCAGCGCCCCCACCTCCGCGTCGGCGCGCTCGTTGTTCTGCAGCGCGAACATCACCTGGAAGAGCGGGGTGTGCTGCAG
Source organism: Gemmatimonadota bacterium (assembly GCA_019240375.1). Taxonomy (GTDB): domain Bacteria; phylum Gemmatimonadota; class Gemmatimonadetes; order Longimicrobiales; family Longimicrobiaceae; genus JAFAYN01. Next base: position 5,413 of record JAFAYN010000542.1, on the reverse strand, counting down.
CGAGCGCTCCGGCTGCAGCTCCTCCACCAGCTTCTCGAAGGGGACGTGCTGGTGGGCAAAGGCCCCCAGCGTGACCTCGCGGGCGCGCAGCAGCAGCTCGCGCCCGGTGGGGTCGCCCGACAGCTCCAGGCGCAGGACCAGGGTGTTGACGAAGAAGCCGATCAGCCCCTCCAGCTCGGTCCGCGTCCGCCCGGCGATCGGGGAGCCGACCACCACGTCGTCCTGCCCGGCGTAGCGCGCCAGCAGCGCCTGCCACCCGGCAAGGAGCACCATGAAGAGCGTCGCCCCCTCCTGGCGGGCCAGCGCCCGCAGCCCGCCCGCGACCGCCGGGGGGACCGTGAAGCGGACGCTCGCCCCCTGCACGCCCGGGACGGGCGGACGGGGCTGGTCGGTGGGGAGCTCCAGCGCCGGCGGCGCCCCGGCAAGCTGCGTCCGCCAGTAGGCGATCTGCTCGTCCAGCCGCTCCCCGGTCAGCCACCCCCGCTGCCAGACGGCGTAGTCCCCGTACTGGATGGGGAGCTCCGGGAGGGGCGACTCCGCGCCGCGCGAGTACGCCTCGTACAGCGCCGCCATCTCGCGCGTCAGGACGCTGGTGGACCACCCGTCGCTGACGATGTGATGCAGGTTGAGGACGAGCCCCCACTCCTCGTCGCCGATCCGCATCAGCAGGGCGCGGAAGAGCGGGCCGCGCGCCAGGTCGAACGGGCGGGCCACCTCCTCCATCACCCGGCGGTGCACCTCGCCGGTCCGCTGGTCGTCCGGGAGGGCCCGCAGGTCCGCCAGCGGGAGCGGGACGCCCCCGGCCGGGCGGACCACCTGCACCGGCTCGCCCTCGACCTCGGCGAACACGGTGCGCAGCGACTCGTGCCGGCGCACCAGCTCGCCCAGGGCGCGCTCCATCGCCGCCGGGTCGAGCGGACCCCGCAGCCGGAGCGGGAAGGGCATGCTGTAGGCGGTGCTCCCCGGGTCCATCCGCTGGATGAACCAGAGGCGCTGCTGCGCGAAGGAAAGGGGGAGCGGCCCGTTCCGCGGCACCCGGACGATCCGCTGCGCGCGCTGCCGGGCCTCCACCCGTTCACGGAGGAGCTTCTGGAAGACGCGGCGCTGCTCCGGGGAAAGCTGCGCGATCCGGTCGGCCGAGCCGGGCTCGGCCGCGCTCTCGCGCCGCTCCTCGCGGGCGCGCTCCGCCTCCACCCGCTCCGCGATCCCGGCCACGGTGGGCGTCTCGAACAGGGCGCGCAGCGGCACCTCGACGCCCAGCGCCTCCTGGATCCTCGCCACCATGCGGGTGGCGAGGAGGGAGTGACCGCCCAGGTCGAAGAAGTTGTCCTCCACCCCCACCCGCTCCACGCGCAGCACCTCGGCCCAGATCCCCGCGAGGGCCGTTTCCGTCTCGCTGCGCGGCGCGACGTACGCCCGCTCCACCGCCGCCCCTTCCGGGGCGGGGAGGGCGCGGCGGTCGGTCTTGCCGCTGGAGGTGAGCGGGAAGGCGTCCAGCGTCACGAACGCGCTCGGGACCATGTACTCCGGGAGGCGCGAGCGCGCGTGCGCCCGCAGCTCGCCGGCGGGGTCCTCGCCCGCGGCGGCGACCACATACGCCACCAGCCGCCGGTCGCCGGGCACGCCGGAGGCGGCATCGCGCGCCACCACCACGGCGTCGCCCACCGCCGGGTGCGCCCGCAGGACGGACTCGATCTCTCCCAGCTCGATGCGGAAGCCGCGCAGCTTGACCTGGAAGTCGGCGCGGCCCAGGTACTCCAGCTCGCCGTCGGCGCGGTGCCGCGCCAGGTCGAGCGTGCGGTACATCCGCGCCCCCGGCTCGCCGGAGGGGTCGGGGAGGAAGCGCTCCGCCGTCAGGTCGGGGCGCCCGGCGTAGCCGCGCGCCACCCCGTCGCCCGCCAGGTACAGCTCGCCCACCACCCCGGCGGGGACGGGCTGCAGCCCGCCGTCCAGCACGTACGCCCGGGAGTTCGCCAGCGGGCGCCCGATCCGCACCCCGCCGCCGCCCCGCTCCACCCGGGAGAAGGTGGAGTAGGTGGTGTCTTCCGTGGGGCCGTACAGGTTGCGGACGTGCTCCACGTGCCCCAGCGCGTACAGCGACTGCGCCAGGTCGTTCGGGAGCGCTTCGCCCCCCAGGTTGAAGGCGCGCACGCTGGCCGGGATCCCGCCCGTCCGCAGCAGCTCGGCGGCGGCGGTGGGGACCATCGTCGCCAGGCGGATCCCCCGGTCGGCCACCTTCGGCAGCTCCAGGGCGTTCTCCACCAGCACCAGCGTCCCCCCCCAGCACAGCGTGCCGAAGATCTCCGCCACCGACACGTCGAAGCTGACGGAGGTGGAGCCGAGCACCGAGGCGCGCTCCTCGTCCGGGACGTTCTCGCGCAGCCAGTGCAGGAGCACGGCGACGCCGCCGTGGCGCACCATCACCCCCTTGGGGCGCCCGGTGGAGCCGGAGGTGAAGATCACGTGCGACAGGTTGTCGGCCGCGACCCCGCTCTCCGGCGCCGCGTCGCTCGCCGCGGCGATCCGCTCCCGCTCCGCGTCCAGGCGCAGCACCCCGGCCGCGCCCTCCGGGAGCCGGCCGGCGAGGTCGGAGGTGGTGAGGACGACGCGGATCCCCGCGTCCTCCAGCATCCACCCCAGCCGCTCGGCCGGGTACTCGGGGTCGAGCGGGACGTACGCCCCGCCCGCCTTGAGCACGCCGAGGAGGGCGACCAGCAGCTCCGGGGTACGGCGCAGGCACACGCCCACCCGGCTTTCCGGCCCGACGCCGAGGCCGCGCAGCGCGTTCGCCAGCCGGTTGGCGCGCCGCTCCAGCTCGGCGTAGGTCGGCGACTCGCCGCCGTGCACGATGGCCACGGCGTCCGGGGTGCGGCGCGCCTGCGCCGCGAACAGCTCGTGGACCAGCGCGGCCGGGTAGTCGCGCCGGGTGGCGGCGTTCCACTCCGCGATCCGCTCCCGCTCGGCCGGGAGCAGCAGCGGGATCTCGGCGACGGGGCGCTCCGGGTCGGCCGCCATCCCCGTCAGCAGCACCCGCAGGTGCTCCATCATGCGGGTGGGAGTGGCGGCGTCCCACAGGTCCGTCCGGTAGCCGAGCTGCCCCGCCAGCACCTCGCCGGCGTCCGACATCGCCAGGTTCAGGTCGAACTTGGCGCTGGTCGAGGCGGTCGCCATCGATTCCATCTTCACCCCGCCCAGGGTGCCCGCCCCGGGCGAGGCGGCCCGGGCCCCGCCGTCCGCCATGTTGAAGAGCGCCTGGAAGAGCGGGGCGTGGGCGAGCGAGCGCTCCACGTGCAGCTCGTCCACCAGCCGCTCGAAGGGGAGGTCCTGGTGCGCCTGCGCCTCCAGCACCCGCTCGCGCACCTCCCCGATCAGCGCGCGCGCTCCCGGCGCCCCACCCAACCCGGTGCGGACGACCAGCGTGTTGACGAAGAAGCCGATCATCCCCTCCGTCTCCAGCCGGTTGCGCCCGGCGACCGGGGTGCCGACCACCACGTCGTCCTGCCCCGAGTACCGCGACAGGAGCGCCTGGTACCCCGCCAGCAGGGTCATGAACAGGGTGGCCCCCTCCGCCCGCGCCAGGGCGTGCACCCCGCGCGTCACCTCCGGCGGGAGCACGAAGGAAACGTTGGCCCCGCGCTCGCTGGCGACCGGCGGACGCGGGTGATCGGTCGGCAATTCCAGCAACGGCGGCGCCCCGGCCAGCCGCTCACGCCAGTACCCGATCTGCCGCTCCAGCGTCTCGCCCGACAGGTACTCCCGCTGCCACGCCGCGTAGTCGGCGTACTGCAGCCCCGGCTCCGGCAGCGGCGACGGCCGCCCCGCCGAGAACGCCGCGTACAGCGCCGACACCTCACCCGTGAGCACCCCCATGCTCCAGGCATCACCTACGATGTGGTGCAGGGTGAAGAGGAGCGCGTGGTCCTCCGCCCCAGCGCGCACCAGCGTGGAGCGCAGCAGCGGCCCGCGCGACAGGTCGAAGGGGCGCATCGACTCCGCCGCCGACAGCCGCCCCAGCTCGGCCTCGCGCGCATCCTCCGGGAGACCGGACAGGTCCACGGTCGGAAGCACCCGCGGCCCCACCGGCTGGATCACCTGCACCGGCTCCCCGTCCACCAGGGTGAAGACGGTGCGCAGCGATTCGTGCCGGCGGACCAGCTCGGCCAGCGCCCGCCCGAGCGCACGCACGTCCAGCGCGCCGCGCAGCCGCAGCGGGAAGGGCATGTTGTACGACGGGCTCCCCGGCTCCAGCCGGTCGATGAACCAGAGCCGCTGCTGCGCGAACGAGAGCGGCACCCCTTCTCCCTCGGCCACGCCCCGGCGCCCCTGCACCATGGGGGCGGGGAGGCCGCCCCGCCCCGCTGGCGACTCGCCCAGCAGGGCGTCCACCTGCGCGGCGAGCCCGGCGACGGTGGGGGCCTCGAAGAGTGCCCGCAGCGGCACCTCCACCCCCAGCGCCTGCTGCACCCGCGACATCACCTGCGTCGCCAGCAGGCTGTGGCCCCCCAGCGCGAAGAAGTCTTCCGTCGCCCCCACCCGCTCCCGGCGCAGCACCTCCGCCCAGATCCCCGCCACCACCTCTTCCGTCCCCGTCCGCGGCGCCACGTACTCCACCGCTTCCCCATCCGGCGCCGGCAGCGCCTTCCGGTCCACCTTCCCGTTGGGGGTGAGCGGCAGCTCTTCGAGCACCACCAGCGCACCCGGCACCATATACTCCGGCACCCGCTCCTTCAGGTACGTCCGCAGCTCTTCCGTGGAGACCTCTTCCTCGGCGGGGACCACGTAGCCGACCAGCCGCTTCTCGCCCGGCGTGTCCTGGCGCACCAGCACCACCGCGTCGCGCACGCCCGGGTGCGCCGCCAGCAGCGCCTCGATCTCCCCCGGCTCGATGCGGAAGCCGCGGATCTTGACCTGCGTGTCCGTCCGCCCCAGGAACTCCAGCACTCCGTCCGCGCCCCAGCGCACCCGATCTCCCGTGCGGTACAGCCGCGCCCCGGGCACCCCAGAGTACACGTCGGGGACGAACTTCTCGGCCGTCAGCTCGGGGCGGCCCAGGTAGTCGCGCGCCACCCCGGTCCCCCCGATGCTCAGCTCGCCGGGCACCCCCACCGGCACCGGCGCGCCAGAGGGGTCCAGCACGTACAGCGGCGCGTTCCCCAGCGGGCGACCCACCAGGTGCCGACCCGCCACCTCGCCACCTGCCGCGTGGTGGCTGGCGCAGATGATGGTGGCCTCGGTCGGCCCGTACAGCACGCGCACCTCGGCCGCCGGGAAGACCTCGCGCATCTCGGCGAGCAGGTCCGGCGGCACCGCGTCGCCACCCACGAAGGCGCGGCGCAACCGGGGCAGCGTTCCCCGCCCGCTCTCGCGCACCGTCTGCGCGACCTGGCGCATCAGCGCGGGGACAGCGTGCAGC
>JAFAYN010000238.1 GCA_019240375.1 Gemmatimonadota bacterium | reverse complement strand
CGCGTCCAGCGTGGCGCGCGGGATCCCCATCCCGGCGCGCCCCGGGGGGAAGCCCCCCTCGAAGCCGGCGTCGCCGCGGGCGCGGATCCGCCACCCCTCCAGGCGCGCCGGGCCGGCCGCCTCCACCGCCGCCAGAACCCCGAGCGCGCGCAGCGCCTCCACCCCCGCCGGGTTGACGCACTCGCCGCACGGCTTCCGCCGCGGGAACTCCGCCCGGTCCAGGAGGAGGACGCGGTGCCCCAGGCGGGCCAGGCGGGCGGCCGTCGCCGAGCCGGCCGGGCCGCCACCCACCACCACCGCGTCCCACTCCGGGGCGCCGCTCATCCCCCGCGCCCTCCGGTGCGGTCCACCACCAGCGCCAGGCGGAAGGGAAAGTGGGCGTACGCCCGCGCGCCCCGGATCCCCGCGGCGCGCGCCAGCTCCAGCAATTCTCCCGGGGTGAAGGAGCGGCGCACCGACAGCGGCCCGTCGTGCCGGGTCACCGGGTGCGTCCGCCACACCGTCGCGGCGAGGAGGCGCGCCCCCAGCAGCGCGGTGCGGGAGCGGGCCAGGTCGTTGACGATCACCCCCCCGCGCGCCACCCGGTCCAGCTCCCGCAGCACCCGCGCGGGATCGTCCCCCTCGAAATGGTGCAGCGCGGTGGAGCAGAGCGCGAAGTCGAAGGCGCCGTCCGGGTAGGGGAGCGCCAGCGCGTCGGCGGCCTCCACGCTCACGTCCGGGTCCGCCGCGGTGTGCTCGCGCGCCAGCGCCACGGTCTCCGGGTGCAGGTCGGTGGCGGTGATCCGGGCGCGGAGCCCCCGGCCGCGCGCCCAGCGGGCCACCTGAAGCGGGATGTCGCCCGAGCCGGTCCCCACGTCCAGCACCGCGCACGCGTCCGCTCCCAGACGCGCGATCATCCCCGGGAGGTGACGGAGGACCACGCGCGTCCCCCCCAGCCAGCGGTTCACCCCGCGCAGGTCACGGAGGCTGCGGTCCAGCTCGCCGCGGTCCACCTCCGGCTCGTCCATCAGCTCGGCGCCGGCGGCCCGGGGGAGGCGGGTCATCCCTGGATCCCCTGCCGCTGTGAGATCGGCTCCACGTGCACCACCACCTCGCGCGCGCCGAGCTGGTCGGTCAGGGTCCGCTCCACCGCGTCGGCGATGGCGTGCGCCTCCCCCACGTCCAGCCGGTCGTTCACCGCGATGGTCAGCTCCGCGAACACCTCGCCCTGCCGCCCGCGGGAGCGGACGTCGTACACCGCACGCACCCCGCCGCAGCTCAGCGCCCGGTCGCGGATCTCCCCCTCCTCCACCGCGCGCTCGTCCACCAGCACCGGGACCGCCTCGCTGATGATCTCCCACCCCGTGTGGGCGATCAGGAGCGCCACGAGCAGCGTCATCCAGGCGTCGGCGGTGGGGAAGCCGAAGCGGGTCAGCACCAGCCCGGCGATGACGGCGACGGTCACGTACACGTCGGCCCGCAGGTGCGCAGCGTCGGCCAGGAGGATGTCGCTGCGCAGCTCCGTCCCCCGCCGCCGCTCGTAGGCGGAGGCCAGCCACCCGATCGCAAGCGAGGCGACCATCGCGGCCAGGGCGACATAGGTGTCCACCGCCTCCGTCTGCGGCTCCCGGATCCGCGCCACCGCGCCCCGGATCAGCTCGAAGACGGTGATCGACAGGAAGGCGACGATGGCGAGCGCGCCCACCGCCTCGAACTTGGCGTGGCCGTACGGGTGCTTCTCGTCGGGGCCCTGCGACGCGACGCGGGTCAGGGCGAGCGCGACCAGCGTGGTCAGCGTGTCCACCCCCGAGTCGATGGCTCCACCCATCACGGAAAGGGATCCCGTCGTCCACCCGGCGACCGCCTTGCCGGCGCCCAGCACCACGCTGACCCCCAGGATGGTGTACAGGACGCGGCGCACCTGCGTCCCCCGCTCGGCGCGGAGCTGGGCGCGCTCGGTGTCCATCGCGGTGCTCATCCCAGGTGCTCCCCCAGCCGCCCGGCCGCTTCCTCCACCGCCGCCCCGACCGCCGCCTCGTCCAGCGACAGCACCTCGCCGTCGCGGAATAGGATGCGCCCCCGCACCGCGGCGAGCACCACGTCGGTCCCGCGCGCCGCGTGGAAGAGCGCCGCATGCGGGTCGTGCACCGGGCGCGCGTGCGGCGCTGCCAGCGACACCGCGCACAGGTCGGCGTCCTTGCCCGGCTCCAGCGAGCCGATCCGGTCGTCCAGCCCCAGCACCCGCGCCCCGTCCAGGGTGCACAGCCGCAGCAGGTCGGCGGCGGGGAGGAGGTCGTGGCTGCCCCGCGCCGCCCGGTGCACGATGGAGGCGACGCGCGCCTCTTCCAGCAGGTCCGTCCGGTTGTTGCTCCCCACCGAGTCGGTCCCCAGCCCCACCGCGACGCCGGCCTCGCGCAGCTCCGGATAGGGGGCGGCGCCGTGCCCCAGCCGGGCGTTGGCGACCGGGCAGTGGGCGACGGAGCTCCCCGTGTCGGCCAGGCGGCGGACGTCCTCGTCGTCCAGGCGCACGCAGTGGATCAGGAGCGGGCGCGTCCGCAGCACCCCCAGCCGGTCGAGCATCTCCACGGTGGAGCGCCCGCGCACCGGGGTGTCGATCCCGCGCGCGCGGAGCCCCGGCGCGAAGTCGCCGTCGCCGCGCTTCACCAGGTCGTCCTCCGCCGCCGACTCGGAGGCGTGGATCGCCACCGGGAGCCCTTCCGCCAGCGCGTACTCCGCCGCCGCGGCGAAGAGCGCGTCGGAGACCGTGTACGGGGCGTGCGGGGAGATCCCGACGCGCACCAGCTCCGTCTCGTCGCGCCGCAGCGCCTCCACGGCGCCGCGCAGCTCGGCCATGGAGTCGTCCACCTGCGCCGGGTCGGGCCCGAACGTCTCCCGGAACACGACGCCGCGCATCCCCGCCTCGCGGAGCGCCCCCGCCCCCGCCGCCGACATCTCGGTGGCCGCCAGGGTGGTGATCCCCGCCCGCAGCGACTCCACCATCGTCCAGCGCGCCGCCACCTCGTAGTCCGGGTCGCGCAGCGCGCTCCGCTTGGCTCCCACCAGCCGGAGGATCCAGTCGCGGAAGCGCAGCTCCTCCAGCCCGCCGCGGAAGAGCGCCAGCTCCGGGTGGGCGTGCACGTTCACCAGCCCGGGAAGGAGCGCCGCCCGGCCCAGCTCCACGACCTCCGCCCCCTCCGGCGCGTCGATCGCCAGCCGGGGGCCCACCGCCGCGATCCGGCCGGACCCGTCCACCAGCACGGCCCCGTCCGGGATGGGAGGGGCCGCCACGGGAAAGACCCAGGCGGCCCGATATACTCGCAAAGGAAGCTCCGACATCACCCCGTCTTCGTTCGATTCGTTCGCCGATGTCCGGCGCTCAGCTGGGATAGTCGAACAGCGAGGCCGACAGCGACCGCCGCGAGCTGCGGCGGATCTGCGGATCGTCGCGCACGTCGCGCCCGATCGCCTGCCCGATCCCCACCGACACCACCACGCTCCGCAGCCCCACCCGTCCGGCCAGCGGCGCCGCCACGTCCAGACGGTAGGTACGGCGCGACCCCGGGGGGAACGCCGCACGCAGCCCCACCCCCACGCTGGCCCGGTAGGGCGCCCCGTTGGCGAAGATGTCCCCGCCCGCCCAGCTCCGCCCCACGTCGATGAAGGCGGTGGAGCCCAGGTCGAAGAGCTGCGGGTACGGCCACCCCAGGTAATAGCGGTCCTCCAGCGACAGCACCGCCCGGCGCGCCCCGGTCACCGCGTCGCGCGGGTAGCCGCGCAGCCCGGCCAGCGACCCCAGGGTGAGCTGGAAGGGGACCGTCGTCCGCCACCCCCCGGCGGCCGCCAGCGAGGCCACCACCGTGTGCCGCGACTCCTGCGACCGCCGCCAGTACGTCCAGGCGTCCAGCTGGGCGAAGACGTTGCGCCACTCCCAGTTCCCCACGGGCGCACCGTAGTCGCGCTTCCCCTCCACCGTCACCCGCCCGCCGGAGAGCATCCCCCCCGGCAACTCCCCTGCCAGGAAGAGCCCCAGGTCCAGCGCCAGGTCGTTGTCGGTGGACAATCGCTCCAGGCTGCGCCCGATCCCCACCTCCGCCTCCACCCCCAGGCGCACGTCCTCCGTCCCCCGCACGGCGTCCAGCGCCGTCCGTCGGACGAAGTACACGCTGCGCTGCCCGGCCAGGAAGACGGCGCGCACGTTGGCGACCGAGTCGAACCCCGCCTGCTCCGGGGTGAGGAGCGGGGGGCCGTGCGCCGAGTCGCGCGCGCTGGCGAAGCGGGAGATCCCCGGGTAGCGGATCCACTCCCCGGCCAGCGCCACCCCGAACAGCGTCAGGTTCCCGCGCCGCCCCAGGCGGAACACCCCGCCCACGTCCGCCGAGCGGCGCCGCTCCGGGAAAAGGAGGCGCACCATCCGCCCGCTCGCCTCCTCCGGCCCCCGGTCCTGCACCATGTACTCGAAGTAGCGGTCCTCGTGCTCGAAACGCTGGCGGAGCGCCCACCGCCCATTCTCCCCGCGGAAGGGGTACGACAGCTCCTCGGTCAGGGCGTACCCGTTGGGAGTCCGTCCCGCCGACAGCTCCGCGTCCAGCTGCGTCCCCAGGAGCTGCGGGGTCCCGTACGAGGCGCCGTAGACCTGCTCCCCCAGCTGGTGCCCGTAGTACGCGTTCACCTGCTGCCCCGTCCCCGCCAGGTTGGCCTCCCGCAGCTCCAGCCCGGCGCCCTGCGAGTTCACCTGCGGCTCGATCCGGGTCGACCACTCGTCGTCGGTGTCCACGATCACGTGGTACGTCCCGTCCGGCTGCCGGATCCCGTAGATGTCCGCGTTCGAGATGAACGTGGTGGCGCGGAGCAGGCGCTCCGAGTCCAGGAGCACGTCGGGCGAGTAGCAGCTCCCCTCGGTGAACAGGATCTCCCGGCGGATCACCGCCTCGCGGGTGGGGACGTGCAGCCGGTTCGCGAAGTGGTACGCCCACGAGAAGCGCGGGTCCAGGCGGGTGTCGGTGGGGTCGAACACCGCGTGGTTGTCCACGAAGATCGTGGAGATGCGCCCCCCCGGGCACCCCGCGTCCGCCGCCGGCTCCTGCGCGCGGCAGGGGGCGGCGGCCAGCGCGAGCGCCGCCGCGAGCGGGAGTGGGAAGAAGGGAGCGCGAGTTCGACGGTGCACGGCGTCCTGCTCCGGGGCGACCCCGATGGGAAGGCGCGGGCCGGGTGCGCCGCGACGAAGCCACCGTCGGGCGCCCGCCCGCTGCGGGAGGTCGACTACGATTGTTCCAGTGAAGCCGGAACGAGCAATCTTCGCGCCGCGTGTGGGAAAGTCAAACGGCAGGCCCTCCGCGGAGAGCCTGCCGTCGCGCGCCGGAGTGCGGGAGGGACGCCGCTCACTCGGCGGCGACCACGATCCCCCGGTCCAGCCCGTACTCCGCCATCTTCCTGCGCAGCGTGTTGCGGTGGATCCCCAGCCGCTCCGCCGCCAGCGTCAGGTTGTTCCCGGTTTCGCGGATCGCCCGCTGGATGTAGCGCCGCTCCATCTCCTCCAGCGTGCAGAGCGGTCCGTCCTCGGGGTTGTCGCCGCCCGGGCGCGGCTGCGGCTGGAGGACGTCGGCGGGGAGGTGCTGCGGGAGGAGCACCGACCCGCTGCACATCACCACCGCCCGCTCCACCACGTTGCGGAGCTGCCGCACGTTCCCCGGCCAGGGGTGGGCGCGGAGCAGGGCGAAGAACTCCTCCGCGATCCCGTGCACCGGCTTGCCGTGCTCGGCGGCGTAGCGCGCCACGAAGTGCTCCACCAACCGGTCAAGGTCGCGCCCCCGCTCGCGCAGCGGCGGGAGGTGGAGGGTGACCACCGCCAGCCGGTAGAACAGGTCGGTGCGGAAGGCCCCCTCCTCCACGGCGCGCTTCAGGTCCCGGTTGGTCGCGGCGACGATCCGCACGTCGATGGGGACCGGTCCCTCGCCGCCGACGCGCTCGATCTCCCGCTCCTGCAGCGCGCGGAGGATCTTGGACTGGAGCGCCAGCGACATGTCGCCGATCTCGTCCAGGAAGAGCGTCCCCCCGCTGGCCCGCTCGAAGCGCCCGATCCGCCGCCCGATCGCCCCGGTGAAGGCGCCCTTCTCGTGCCCGAACAGCTCCGACTCCAGCAGGTTCTCCGGGATCGCCGCGCAGTTGATGGCGATGAAGGGCCCGTGCGACCGCCGCGACCGGGAGTGGAGCACCCGGGCGATCATCTCCTTCCCCGTCCCGCTCTCCCCCAGCACCAGCACCGTCGCGTCGCTGGTGGCGGCGCGGGCCACCGAGGCGTAGGCGGAGAGCATCTCCGGGCTCGACCCGACGATCGCCTCCTCCCCCGTGGGGACCACCGACAGCGGGCGGATCGCCCCCGCCTGGTCGAGCGCGGTCACGATCCCGCCCAGCCTCCCCGGCGGGATCGGCTTGGGAAGGACCTCGTGGGCCCCCTCCGCGATCGCCTCCATCATCAGGTCCATCGACGGCTCGGCCGCCAGGAGGACCACCGGGGGGGCCGCGGGGTTGGTGCGCAGGCGGTGCAGGATCTCCATCCCCGCCCCCGAGAACGCCGCGTCCAGCAGGATCAGGTCCCAGTCGCCCTCCCGGACCAGGCGCAATCCCTCCGCCTGCCCGTGCGCGGCCTGGAGCTGCGCACCGTGCAGTTCCGGTTCGAGCGTTCGAACCAGCGTCCGGTCGGCATCGAGGAGGAGGACCTTCAAAGGAGCGGCAGAGGGGGTCGGAGACTCGGGTTTATGCCTGTGCTGTATCAGTGATAATACGCTCCGTCACGGTGTTACGCAATCGGTGGCGCTCCTTGCACGCCCTTTTACAAACCGTTGCAGGAGCCGCACCTGCGGCATCAACGAGAAACGGGGCCGTGGCGAATGCCACGACCCCGTTCCCTTCCGGCTACAGCCCTGCGCTCAGAGCGTGGACTTGTACAGGAGCCGGTTCACCGTCCCGCTCGGGTTCCCGATCACCACGTTGGCGGTCGCGTTGGTGGTGATCCACGAGATGACGGTCGAAGAGGCCGCATCACCGAAGGTCCCCTTGTACAGCGCGGCCACACCGGTCACGTGCGGGGTCGCCATCGAGGTGCCGCTGATGGTGTTGGTGCCGCTGTTGATCCAGGTCGAGGTGATCGACGAACCCGGAGCGTACACGTCCACGCAGCCGCCGTAGTTGGAGTACGAGGCGCGGGCGTCGGTGCTGGTGGTGGCGCCCACCGTGATGGTGCCCGAGGCGCTGGCCGGGGACACGTTGCAGGCGTCCTGGCTCTCGTTGCCGGCCGCCACCGCGAGGAGCACGCCCGAGTTGGCCAGGTTGGTGGCCGCGGTGTTCACCGTGGAGGAGAAGCCGCCGCCCAGCGACATGTTCGCCACCGCCGGCTTGGTCGCGTTGACGCGGACCCAGTCCATCCCGGCGATCACGCCCGAGTTGGTCCCGGAGCCGTTGCAGTCGAGCACGCGCACCGCGCGCAGGAGGACGCCCTTGGCGACGCCGTACGTGGCCGAGCCGACCGTGCCGGCGACGTGCGTGCCGTGGCCGTTGCAGTCCTGGCCGGTTCCACCCGTCGCGTCATACGACACCGCCGCGCGCCCGCCGAACTGCGAGTGGCTGGTCTGGATCCCGGTGTCGATGATGTACGCGCGGACGTTGGAGGCCGTCGTGGTGTAGCTGTAGGTGCCGCTCAGCGGGAGGTTGCGCTGGTCGATGCGGTCGATCCCCCAGGTGGCGCCGCTCTGGACGGTGGATGCCGTGGCGACCTGGTCCTGCTCGATGTAGTCGACGTTCGGGTTGTGCTGCAGGGCGTTGAGCTGCCCGGCGTTCAGCGTCGCGGAGAAGCCGTTCACCACGGCCGCGTACACGAACTTCGGGTTCACCCCGGCGATCGCGGCCACGGAGCGCGGGTTCCCGCCCTCCTTCAGCACGATGATGTACTCGTCCTGGATCCCCTTGCCGTTGGAGGCCATGTGGAGGGGGGCGGTGGGAGAAGCGGTCCGCTGCGAAGCGACGGGGCTCTGCTGGTCGTTGGCGCAAGCCGCGAGGGCGAGGACGGAACCAGCCAGGAGGGCGTTACGGACGTAGCGCATGTTTGTGCCTTTCGGTACGAGTGAATGGTGCGAACAGCCGAAGACCAGCGTTCAACCACGACAACCGGACACTTTCAACGTCACCTTCGCGTGCGGCGGGTTCCGAGCCCTCTACGGAATCTTCCTCCCGGGTTCCTGCTCCGGGCCGCGGAGGCGGCCCGGAGCATCATGAATCGCGGCGACCGGTCAGGGGTGCTTCAGCCAGAAGCTGTACGCCCCGCTCCCGCTGTAGGAGTAGATCTCCCACTGGTAGTAGCCGGCGGTGCCGGAGTAGCTGATCTGCTCGTTGGCCGTGGAGCTCTCCGAGCTCGCCACGACGACCCACGAGGTGCCGTTCCACTTGTACAGGTACAGGTC
>JAFAYN010000216.1 GCA_019240375.1 Gemmatimonadota bacterium | reverse complement strand
GCGGAACTGCCCCCAGGTGGAAACGAAGTCCACCCACGGACGCTCTCCCCGGGCGGGGCGCGGCGCGTCGGTGGCAACCACCTGGCCCCCGTCGACCCTGGGACCGGCGAGGCCGCCGTCCAGGCGGTCGACGTGCGCGGTCAGCTCCACCAGCTCGCCCAGCGCGTAGTCGAGCCGCTCGGTCTGCAGGGTGACGCGGTAGTTGCGCAGGAGCGGCTCCACCCGGTCGTACAGCTCCCTCAGCCCCGTCTCCACCCCGTCGATCCGCTCCCCGAGGATGTCGGCCGTCTGCCGGATCGCGGCGCGGAGCCCTTCCACCTCCTCCGTCAGGCGCTGGTCCACCCTGGCGACGCCGTCCTCGACCGCGGACAGGCGGGTGCCCACGGCCTCGAAGCGGGCGGCGACCGCCTCCTCCATCTCCTTGAACCGGGCGGCGACCGATTCCTCCACCTGGTCGACGCGATGGTTGAGCGTCGCTTCCACCAGGTCCACGCCGGTGACCAGCGCGTTCCAGTCCTGCGACCGGATCAGCTGCCCCGGCGCCTTGTTCCCGAGATCATTGGGGAGCGGCATCTTGTTTTCCTCGGACGATGGTTTCTCCCAGTGCGAGCAGGACGCGGACACCGGCCGGCCGCACCTGCTGGATTCCCTGCCACACCCGGTCGACCACCACCGGGTCCAGGCTTTCTCCCGCGAAGCGCTCCCGCAGCCGCACCAGCGCGGTCAGCGGGCGGCGCTCCTCCCATCCGAACCAGACCCGCGCCGCGGGCGGAAAGGCGTACACCACCTGGTCGAAGTACCCGGCGGGCGGGGCGGTCGCGTCGTAGCGCCCCGGGTACGGGGCTTCCCGCTGCGGCGGCGGGAGGAGCCGCCCTTCGACGGTCCACGAGGGACGGTCCGGGGGGAGTTCCGGGTCGTCGCCCTCCAGCGACAGGTAGCGCCAGGTGGAATTCCCCTCCGGGATGCGGGGGAGGGCCGGGATCCCGCCGCCCACCACGCGGTCCTCGGCGGGCTTGTGGCGCATCGCCAGCCGCTCCGGGTCGGCGGCGCCGGTGCGGGTGAAGGTGCTCCCGTCCCAGCCGCCCAGGTCGGCCGCCACCGTGTCGGTCCAGGCCACGTCGTGGACGGCGGGCTCGGCGGTGGAGCGCGGCGTGCCGGCGGGGACGTCCACCCAGACGGCGCCGCGCTCGTCCCACGTCTGCCAGCGCTTGGAGGCGCGGCGCCAGCGGTAGGCTGGGCGGGGCCGGGGCTCGCCGTCGTACAGCGAGTCGGCGCGGCCGAGCTGGACCCAGGTGTCGTCCTGGTGCTGCCACCAGTCGCGCCCGTCGTAGCGGAACAGGCCCCGGTCGGTGCAGAACCAGACCTCCCCGCGCTCGTCCTCGCGGATCCGGTGGACGGGGCCGGTGGTGAGGTCCGGGAAAGCTTCCAGCAGGGTGGTGTAGGTGGGCCCCCGCACCGCCCGGGCGACGTAGCGCGCGATCCCGGCCTCGGTCCCCAGCCAGAGCGAGGCGTCGCGCCCGCGGTGGACGCAGCGGACCGGGGGGAGGAAGACCTCGGCCCCGGCGGGGGCGTCGGGCGGGTCCCCGGCCTTTTCGGGCTGGAGGCGCCGCCACTCGGAAACCTGGTCGGAGTGCTCTCCCCCGGCGTACCAGTAGGTGTACCCGTCGGCGGGGTGGTGCTGGAAGACCCCGAGCCGGCTCCCGAAGTACAGCGTGCCGCCCGCGTCCCGGGACACGGCGTAGACCGGGACCGCGGTGCCGGTGGAGGCGTCCAGCACGAAGGGCGCGGCGGTGTCGCCGGGGGCCAGCGCCACCACCCCGGCCCCGGTCGCGACCAGGAGGCGGCCGTCGGCCAGGCGGTGCAGCGCGTACACGGGGTCGGTGCCGGCCGCGGCCACCGCGTGGGAGGTGAACTCCGTGCCCGTGGCGGGATACAGCCCCACCCGGAGCAGCCCTTCGTCCGTCCCCACCAGCAGGTCGGCGCCGTCCTCGTCCAGCGCGTGCACCGCGGGGAGGCCGGTGAGCGCCGCCGCCCATTCCCGTCCGTCGAAGCGCCACAGCTCCGCGCCGTCGTCGGTCGCGAAGGCGGCCCAGAGCGTCCGGTCGTGCGCCTGCCGCAGCACGGTGGCGGCGGAGGCGGGCGGGCCGTCCGGGGGCTCCGGGAACGCGGTCCAGGGGCCGGGGGCGGTCGGGTCGGCGGGGGCGTCGCCGGTGGGAAGGGAGTCGGCGCGGAGGACCCCGTCCTCGCGCGCCAGCCAGGAGGCGAAGGCGGGGCGCAGGCGAAGCGTCTGGTCCGGCGCGAGGGTGGCGTCGTAGGCGATCCCCAGCCGCGGGCGGGCGTCGCCCGCCGCGTACAATTCCACCAGCGGGCGATCCGTCGCCGCCACCCGGTCCCCCTCCGGCGCCACCCCCTGCACGTACAGGGTGGGGCGGGCGGGGCCGATCCCCCCGTTGTTCAGCGTCCAGCGCATCAGCGGCCCCACCCGGTCGGTGGGCTCGCCGTCGGCCTGCACCGCCACCGACCGGGCGCCCAGGGGGACGATCTCCTCCACCCCCAGCCCCCGGTCGCGCTGCTCGGCGGGGCGCACCCGGTCGACCAGGAGCTGCGCCTCCACCATGGAGCGGAGGGCGGAGGGGGTCCCCAGCCCGTTGCGGTAGAGCGCCGTCAGCCGGGCGACGCGCTGCCGGAATTCCTCCACCGTTTCCCGCTCGGCGGCGGGCTCGGTCCACGGCGCCGTGGTCAGCAGGGAGCCCATCCGCGCCAGGTCGCGCACGTACACGGAGTCGAGCGCCGTGGGGGCGACCCCGCCCGCGAAGGCTTCGGACAGGAGCGCGCGGTTGAGGGTGCGCAGCTCGGGGCCGGTGGGCGGGTCGGCGACCGCGGCCAGGGCGGCGTCGGAAAGCTCCACCTCGGCGAAGCGCTCCTCCGTGTACAGGAGCGGGCCGTGCGCCAGCCGGTCCAGCTCCTCGGCCAGGGCGAGCTGGAGGGTGTCCGGGACGGGCCCCTCGCCGGGGGCGGCCTCCAGGAGCTGGAGGGTGGCGGGGGAGAGCTGCGCCCGGAGGTACGCGGCGAGCGGGTCGGCGCCCGCCCGGAGCCGCGCGGCGACGGCAGCGGGGGCGAGCACGTCGGTCTCCACCTCCTGCCGGGGCATGGCGAGCCCGCGCAGCTCCCGCCCCCGGAAGAAGACCGGGCTCAGGAGCACCCGGTCGGCGTAGCCGAACCAGTGCGACTGGAGGACCCCGGTGGCCTCGCGGTCGGCCTCGTCCACCGTTTCCCCGAAGGCGCGCAGGAGCATGGCGATGAGCCCGGGGCGGCGCAGCCGGATCCCGAAGCGCGTGTCGTCGAAGGGGACGGTCAGCTCCGCCACCCCGCCGCGCACCCCCACCGCCACCGCGGGCTTCTGCCGCGGGAGCGTCCCCTCCATGCGGTAGATCTCCAGCGCGCACCCGGTCCCGGGCGCCCGCCCGGGGGCCAGCCGCACCCGGCGCACCCGCGCGGGGGCGTCGAGGGTGGCGACCACCGCCCCCCCGGCCATGGTGAACGAGGGGGTGCGCGGCGGGTCGCTGGCGATCTCCAGCACGTCCTCCGGGGCGAGCGGGAGGGAGTCGCCGGAGGCGTCGTCGTCTTCCGGGCGGTACAGCGAGGGGAGCCGGTCCCGCATCTGCTCGAAGCTAGGCATGGGCGCCGTCCTCCCGCACCTCGGCGCTTCCCAGCGAGATCCGCTCGAACGGGGTGAGCGTGTACCCGTCGGAGGTGGGCGACAGGATCCGGCTCAGACCGCTTTCCAGCGTCAGTACCAGCTCCAGGCGGTAGCTCCCCGTGGATGGGGCGGGGGGCGTCCCCGCCGAGGCCGCCGCGTCGTAGTCCTGCAGCGTCCCTCCCGGCCTGCCGGGGAGGGGGACGACGTACGCGAGGCGGGCGTACGAGAGCGTACGCTGCCCGGTGGTCCCCCCGGCCGGGGGCTCGGCCGCGTTCAGGGCGTTCAGGGTGGTGAGCGCGTCCTGCAGTGCGGTGCGGATCGCGGGGGCATCGGGCGGTGGGTCGGCCGCGTCGAAGAACACCGTGGCGGTGAGCACGGTGGGGAGGGCGGGGTCGGCGAGCTGGAGGTCGCCGAGCACCGTGGGCGCCCCGCTCAGGTGGAGCAGGCCGGCGTCGCGGTCCAGCACGTCCTGCGTGGCGCCACCGGCGGTGACGGTGGCGGCGACCAGGCGGACGTCGACCACGCCGGGGACGGCCATGACGTCGCCCACGATCCGGTTGACGCTCCCGTCCTCCCGTACCCCCAGCCGGGCGAAGTAGTCGGTGACGATCCCGCGCACCGCGTCCTGCGTCCCGCGCAGCTCGGCCTCGGACATCCCGTCGCGGGTGGCGAGCCGGACGGACAGGTCCACCTTCGCGGGGGTGAGCCGCGCGGGCGGGTCGATACGCACCCCCACCGGGCGGGTGTCCTCGATGGCCTGGAGGATCCGCTGCCGCAGGTCGGGGGTGAGGATCTCCGGCTCGGCGTGCAGGTTGATGGCGACCAGCCCCGGGGTCTCGGGGTCCTCCACCACCTCGGCGCGCACCCCCTGCCGCGCGATGGCGGCGGTGAGCGCCCCCACCGTGGCGCGCTCGCTCCCGTGCAGAAAGGTCTTGGCGCGGGTGCGGAGCTCCTCGTCGGTCTCGTCCTGGGTGGCGATCGCCGTGGGCGCGGGGTTGGTCACCCCGACGATCCCCGCGATGGTGACCGGGAGGACGACGAGGGAGTCGGCGGGGAGCGGGTCGTTGGTTTCCAGGTCGCGGGCCATGACGCGGATGGTCCGCTGCCCGTCGGCCAGGGTGACAGAGTCGGTCGTCTCGTACTCCACCTTTCCGTCCACGGTGGAGATGCGCGTCCCGGCGGGGATGGTGATCGCCCCGGCGGTCCCCGGCGAGCGGGTGAACTCCACCAGCCCGGCCGCGTGCCCGCTCTCCACCCGCTCGATCCCGAGCAGGGCGACCACGTTGTCCAGCGCCGTCCCGGTGGCGGTGTCCACGAAGCCGGACCGGTACACCGACTCGAGCTGGGCATACACGCGCGACATCTCCAGCGCCACCGTCTCGGCCAGGGTGCGGACCACGCTCCCGGTGTACACGTCGGTCACCACCGGCTGCGCGGCGGCCGGGAAGTAGTTGACGTGCACCAGCGTTTCCGGGTCGGGGAGCTCCGCCCCCTTCTGCCACTCCAGCGTCTGCCGGTCGCCCAGGAGGAGGTAGTCCGTCCCCTTGCGAAACGTGTGCGGCTCGCCGTTGCGGCTCCCGAACACCGAGGAGACCTCGGCCACCGGCGGCTGCTCGAGGGCGTGCCGGTACGGGGCCGCGGAGGCGCCCGGCGGGGGGAAGGGGTGCGACTCGGCGGCGACCCCGCCGGTCGCGGAGGTGAGGAGGTTGTCCAGGACCTCCGGGAAGGTGCGGCGTCGGAAGCTCACGAGCCCAGCTCCAGCGTTAGGGGTCCGATGGCGAGCGCCTCCGCGTCGCCGAGCGGCCGGACGCGGAGCGTGACGTCGACGCGGTCGCGGTTGGGCCGCCCCGGCACGGGCTCCACCGACACGTCGAGCACCTTCTCGATGCGCGGCTCGGCCTGCAGGCACTCCAGCACGTACAGCTTGATCCGGTTGCGGGTGGTGGGGGTGTTCTCGGTCCCCACCAGCTCGTGCAGGCGCGACCCGTACTCGGGGTGCCCCAGCGCGGCCAGCTCGCCGCGCGGGGTGAGGAGCCGCATCACGATGGCCTGCTCCAGGTTGCCGCGTCCGTCCACCCGTCCGAAGTCGGCCAGCTGCCGGGGCTGGCGGGGGACCACGCGCAGCTCGGTGGCGGCCACGTACACGGGGCGGAGCTCGTAGTGGCGCAGCTCCAGGCGCAGGTCGGTGAGGAGGGGATCGGTGCTCGCCACGTCACCCTCCGATGAGCACGGTGCCGGCCGCGACGATGGACCCGGTGGGGGCGTCGGCGGGGTCGTTGCAGGTCAGTACGGTGTCTCCGCTGCGGGCGGCGGGCTTGCCGTTGATGAACACGGTGGCGCTCCCTTTCTGGATGGTCCCGCGGTCGGCGGGGGGCTTCTGGAACGATCCGCCCTGCGGGACGTGCGAGGGTGAGTTGGTGGCGGTGCTCCCGAGCACGGCCGCCGCCTTCCCCTCGATGTTCACGTCGCCGCTCAGCGACCCGTCGATCTTCCCCACGAAGGGGTGGGGGAGCGGGGTCGGCACCGCGCCCGAGGGGGCGGGGATCATGACGACGTGGATGTCGGTGGCGACTACCTGGTCGCCCTGCTTGGCCGCGGGCTGTCCCATCGCTGCGCTCGCTAGTTGATGTTGACGGTGGCGCCCTTGATCGTCGTGGTCCCCTGGGCCTCGATGCTGACCTCGCTCCCCTTGAGCGACACCTTGCCCTGCGACTCGACGCTCAGCTCCTTGGCCTTCAGCTCCACCTTTCCCTGGCTTTCCACCGTGATGGCACCATCCCGGTCGATCTGCAGCGTCGCCTTTCCCCCGTCCACCTTCAACTCCACCACCGGGTCGTCGTCGCGCAGCGTCAATTCCAGCCCGCTCCCCATCTTCAGGATCATCTCGCGGGTGTCGCCGGTGCTCAGCTCGAAGTGCACGGCGTCGTCGTCGCCCGCGTCCAGGGGGAGGTGGAGCACGGCCTGGCCGTCCTTGTTGACCGGGGGGCGCTCCTCGTCGGAGTACATGCTCCCCACCACCACCGGCGCGTTGACGTCGCCCCCGACGAACTGCACCAGCACCAGCGACCCGACCGCGGGGACGTGCGCGCTCCCGATGCGCGGGGTGGCGATGGGGACGTTCTTGAGCACGATCCCGGAGTTGCGCAGCGCCACCGTGCACGAGTAGTTGTCGGTGTCGGAGTCGCCCTCGTGCGGGTGCTGCTCCTGTACGGTGGCCAGCTCGGCGGTGCGGACGCGCCCCAGCTCTTCCTGGACGATCCGCTGGATGGTGGAGAACAGGGTCGCGGTCACAGGAAGCCTCCCAGTCCCCCGCCGCCCCCGCCCGTGGCGAAGTCGACCAGGGTGGTGAACCCTTCGCGCTTGGAAAAGCGGTGGCGGACCCGGCGCACCAGGAAGCTCCCGTTCAGGGCGTCCTGCGGCGCGTCGGACACCGCCACCGTGCTCCCCACCGTCACCTCCGGCGCCCCCGGGGCCAGGAGGCGCCCGGTCAGCGCCAGCCGGCCGGCGGCCGTCACCACCCCTTCGGCGGCCTGCTGCGCGGCGTCGCCGCTGCGCAGCGCCCCGTCGGTCAGGAGGCGCACTGTGTCGCCCTCGCCCCCGTCGCGCGTGACCGCGGCGGCGTCCCTGAGCAGCCACCCCCAGGCGTCCTCGCCCTGGCTCCCCGCCGCCCCCTCGCCCACCGCCGTGACGGCGGTGACCACCGGGGCCGCTTCCGTGACCTCCAGCGCCAGCAGGTCGGCGCCGTAGGCGAAGGTCCGCACCGGGTCGCCCTCGTTGTACGGCCCGAAGTACAGCGCCCCGTCCGGGGTCAGGTACGCCAGGTACCCGCTCAGCCGCGCCAGCCGGGCGACGTGCCCCCAGCCGCCGGTGCGGTCGTCCACCACGTAGTAGGGGAAGTCGATCCCGTCCTCCACCGTGTCGGTGTCCACCCCGGCGAGCCCCGCCAGCTCCCCCACCACTCCGCCGGAGTTCTCCCCCTCGTACCCCTGGTTGACGCGCAGCCGGGACAGCTCGGCGCCGCCGTTGGTGACGGTGACGCGCGTGGTCCCGCCCACGCGGCGGCGCACCGCGGCCACCTTCCCGGTGAAGACCGTCGCGGCGTCGTCGTCCTCGTAGCCCAGCGAGATGCTCCCCTCGTCGCCCAGCGCCACCGTGGGCGCCTGCGGGTCGGGCGACAGCTCGATCTCGGCCACGTCGGCGAAGGGGGCCAGCCCGCACTCCACCGTCACGGACACCAGGCTCGCCTTCCACGGGTCGCCCCCGCCGCCGAGCGCCGCCGCCGCGCCGGCGAGTCCGCCCAGCCCGCCGCCTCCGCCGCCGAAGGCCACCTCGAAGACGGGGCGGCGGACGGCGGGGCCGGAGGAGCCTCCCATCAGGTCGGTCAGTGGCATCGCTCGTTGCTCCTCACGGGAAGGTGACGTTCTGGCCCGGCGGCTGGGCCGGGGGGCGCACCGGGACCTCCTCGCCGAAGTGCGTCAGGTCGGTGACCGCCGGGTGCATGCGCCGGGTCTGCCCGGGGTGGTCGGGGTCCGGCTCGCGCAGCTCGCGCTCGACGCGCAGGACGGTGTGGCTCCCTTCCGCCTGCAGGGTGAAGAGGCGCCGTCCGTTGGCAGCGGGGGTGTCGCCGACCTGGAAGGTCCAGTCGTAGTCGGAGACGGCGTGCCCCATCCGGTTCATGTCCGCCGCGACCTCGGGGGTGGCCTCGATCAGGGCGATCCGCTGCGTGTCGTTCGCGGGCGGGGCGGGGCCCACGTCGATGAACCCGGTGCGGCCCGCGCCGTTGAGGGTCCACTCGAAGTCGATCCGCATCCGCCCGTCTGCGTCCGGGGCGCCGCGCTCCGTCTCGTGGACGTTCTGCGCCTGCGCGAACTGCGGGTCCGCCGCCCGGAGCAGCGTGGCGAGCTGCGCGTCGTTCGCCGGGATGGGGAAGTACTGGGTGCTGAAGCTGAACGAGTACTCGCGCGGGCGCGTCTCGGAGGTGAGGGTGTCGCCCGAGGGGGTCCCCGGGTGGGCGAGCCCCTGCGCCCAGTTCACCGCCACCCCCGGGAAGTCGGCCCGGAAGCGGTCGGCCAGCACGGCGTTGGAGGGGCGGTGCCGCGTCGGGAACCCTTCCAGCCAGAACTCGATGAAGTAGTTCTCCGCCCGGGCGGGCGGAGGGGTCCCCAGGGGGCTCCACCCCGCGGGACCGAACGAGTACGCCTGGAGGTGGCGCGGCGCGCGGACCACCGGCCGCCGGGGCTCGTCCCCCCCGAACGCGACGCTCAGCACGTGGAGCATGTCGGGGTTGCGTCCCAGGGCGCACCCGCGGATCTGCAGCACCGTGCGCGCGTCCACCACCCCGTCCGGGAGCGCCGTGAACTCGTCGGCCGCCACGGCCTCCTCCAGGCTGATCGGGTTGGCGTGGTGCGCGTCGGCGTTCTGCGCCTCCTCCTGCGTGAGCGGCCGTGCCGGGACGCTCATCCCGCCCTCCTCGTTGGCGTGGACCACCACGTTCACCTCGCCCCAGGGGCGCCCGTTGGCGGGCGGGTGCGCGGCCAGGTAGTCGCGCACGTCGCGCAGCACGGGACCGCCGGCGCGGGTGGTGAGGTCGCGGGCGGGGACCAGCGTCCCCGCCGGGTAGAGCCGGTAGAAGGCCTCGGCCCCCCGGTAGAAGGCGTTCCCCGACCCCTGCGGGTCCTGGCCCATGATGAAGGTGATGCTTTCCCGCTCTCCCTCGGACGCAGCCCGCAGCGGCTCCTGTTCGTTCGCGAAGGCCAGGAGGCGCGTCAGGTACCCGGTGACGGAGTCCGGGGCGTGCTCCTCGGTGGCCCGGTCCACGTACGCCTGCACCTCCGGCGGTCGGAGCGCCTCCAGCCGGGCGCGGAACGCCGGGTCGCGGAGGTGGGCCTCGTCCAGGTGGTGGAACTGCGCGAAGGCCTGCTCCTGGCTCCCCAGCTCCACGTCGTGCGCGGCCACGTAGGCGCGCCGCTCCTGCCCCGGCGGGGCGTACAGCGCGTACACCCGGGCGGGGCGGACGTACACGGGCGGCGCCGGCAGGTGTCCCACCACCTCTCCGGTCGCCGTCCGCTCGCCGCGGATCTCCACCCCGGGCGTCAGCGTGGCCCAGCGGAAGGTCCCCGCGGCGGCCGGGGTGGGGACGGCCCGGAGCCGGGTGGGCTGCTCCAGCGGGATGGCCGCCGGGGGCGCGTCGGTCCCGTTCTCGGCCGTGATCCGCACCTCGCTCCCCGGCGCCCCCACCGACATGGGGAAGGCGACCGGGTCCCGGTCCTCGACGATCACATCCAGCATCACGTCCGCCTCGGTCCCGACCGTGGCGGCGGTCCCCACCAGGGTCAGCACCTGCTCCGCCGCATCGCCCGGGAAGTCCCAGTGGTCCTCCAGCGCCCCCGCCGCGGTGCGGAAGCGGATCTCCCCGGTCCCCCGCTCCGACAGCTTGCGGAAGCGGAGCCGGACCCCGGTGGAGCCGCCGGGCTGGTCCGGCGTGGTCCCCTCGTCCGGGCGGCGGCGCCAGTCCACGCTCACCACCAGGGGCGAGGGCTGGTTCAGCGGGACCCGGTCGCCGCACAGGATGGACACCGTCACCTGCCAGTGGTCGCGGCAGATGCTCCCGCGGACGATCTCCTGGCCGATGTTCGGGTGGTAGGGCATCCCTCGTCCCTCAGTAGCCCGCGAAGGCGGCGGCGCACTCCGTCCGCAGCACCACGACCGGGTTGTCCACGTCCGGGGCGAGCGGGAGGCTCCGCGTCGCGGGCGGGGTGCGAATGCTTTCCATGCAGTTCAGGAAGGTCAGCATCGCCCTCTTCAGCAGGTCGAAGGTAGGCTGGATCTCGGTGTCGGGGAGGTTGAAGCCGCGCGGATCGTTGGACGCGGGCTCCAGCTCGACGGTGATGGCGATGGAGCCCGCCACCCGCTCCACCACGTAGTCCATCATCCCGCCGGGGACGACGGCGTCGGCCGGCGCGGCGCCGTTCAGGATCGCGTACAGGGACGACGCCTGCGCGCGCTGGTAGTCGACCCCGGCGATCCTCCCGTCCAGCGCGGCTTCCAGTCGGGTCGCCATGGCGTCCTGGGCCGCGTCGGGCGGCGCCGCGGTGCGCCCCGACCAGGGGAACAGGACGAAGCGCCCGAAGGAGTGGAAGTCCAGCGTCGCCCGGAACCTCTGGGTGCGGATCAGGTCCTGCATCGCCCTCACCTCGCGGGCGTACCCGCTGCTGCGCCCCCGGAAGAGCTGCGAGCTCGGGTCGTCGCTGAACTGCCCGCGCGGCGTGTTCCAGAACGCCGTGTCGTAGTTGCGGTTCAGGTCCACCTTCTGGCGCCCGGCGGCGGTCGGGAAGTTCTTCCGCCACATCCGGTTGTGGAGCACCGTGTGCTCGTGGCCGTCGGGGTTGATCATCGGGACCACCCAGATGTCGCGGGAGTCCACCAGCCGCCGGACGGTGGGGTCGGTGTCGTAGCTCCGCACCAGGAACTCCGCGAACAGGTAGGGGATCTCCACCGAGATCCACTCCCGGGCGTGGTGGCACCCGGCGATCAGGACCGGGACGGCCGGGTTCCTCCCGATGCGGATGGCCCACAGCTCGCGCCCCTGCTCGCTCCGCCCCACGGTGGTGACGCCGGAGTCCACGATCCCCGCCGGGGCGGAGGCGCGCAGCGCGTCCAGGTCGGCGTGCAGGCTGCGGAAGGTGACGGTGGTCCCGTCGGAGGTCCGCTGCGGGCCCGCGGCGTCGTGGCGGTGGTAGTTGGCCATCTACGCCACCCCGAACCGGTCGCGGTCGCCGGGGTCGAGCGCGGCGAGCGCCGTCCCCTGCGCCGACTCCAGGGCGGCCACGGCCTCGTCGCGGCTCAGCCCCGCCACGGCGGCGGCGTACTCGTTCCCCGAGGGGTACAGCTCCGCCACCGGGACGCCGCGCCGGCGCAGCTCGGCGGCCTCCGCCTCCGTCACCTGCACGGCGAGGCCCCGCGGCGACCGGAAGACCACGTCCAGCGCCATCCCCGCCGGGATGGCCGGCACCAGCACGATGCGCGTGTCCTCGTCCATGCTCGCTCCCCTCAGGTGACCAGCCCGGCGAACCCCGGGACCACCAGCTCGAAAGGCCCGCTCCCCGCCACGCTCGCCGCGAAGTAGCCGTCGGCGTCCGTCATCCCGCTGAACACCACCGCTCCGCCCGGGCCGTGGATCTCGAACGGCGTCCCCACCGGGAGGAAGACGTGCCCCGCCGGGACCGCGGTATTCTCCGGGGCGACGCTCCGGTCCTCGATCCGCCCGAACAGGTTGCCGATCCGGGTGAAGCCGTGCGTCGCCATGACGCCGGAGCCGCCCGCGGGGGTGAAGAGGACGCACAGGATCAGCGGCCGCACCGCGCTCACCGGGGCAGCCCCGGCGGGGCGGTGTCCCGTCACCTCCACCGTCGCGGTGTCCGCCGGGGTGGGGAGCGCCAGCTCCGACGGCTGCAGCGCCAGCCAGGCGAAGGTCCCGGCGCCCGCCGGGGTGGGGACGGCCTGCACCCTGCGCCCCACCCCCACCGGGACCGA
>JAFAYN010000114.1 GCA_019240375.1 Gemmatimonadota bacterium | reverse complement strand
TGGCGGATCGACACCGTTTCCACCATCCCCAGCTCGAAGCTGAGCGCGCGGACGATGTGCTCCTGCTCGTGCGGCGCCTGGCTGTTGAAGAAGAGCGCCGCCTGGCTGTAGTGGTCGAAGAAGCTTTCGCTCCGCTCCCGCACCTTGCGGGCGTCGATCCGCTCCGGGAAGCTGGCGAACCCACCCTCCGCCGCCTTCGCCTGGAAGGGGCAGCCGCGCGCCAGTGAGTTGGGCTCGTAGCTCACGCGCCCCTTGTTGATGGTCTGACGCATGTGCCCGTCGCGCTGGTTGTTGTGCACCGGCGCGATCGGGCGGTTGATGGGGATCTCGTGGAAGTTGGGGCCGCCCAGCCGCTTGAGCTGCGTGTCCGTGTACGAGAAGAGCCGTCCCTGCATCAGCGGGTCGTTGGTGAAGTCGATCCCCGGCACCACGTGGGCGACGTGGAACGCCACCTGCTCGGTCTCGGCGAAGAAGTTGTCGGGGTTGCGGTTCAGCACCAGCTTCCCGATCCGCTGCACCGGCACCACCTCTTCGGGGATGATCTTGGTGGGGTCCAGCAGGTCGAAGTCGTACTTGTGCTCGTCGGCCTCCGGCACCACCTGGATCCCCAGCTCCCACTCCGGGAAGTCGCCCCCCTCGATCGCCTCCCACAGGTCGCCGCGGTGGAAGTCCGGGCTCTTGCCGGAGATCTTCTGCGCCTCGTCCCACACCACGCTGTGCAGCCCCAGTAGCGGCTTCCAGTGGAACTTGACGAAGTGCGACTCGCCGGCCTCGTTCACCAGGCGGAAGGTGTGCACCCCGAACCCTTCCATCATCCGGTAGCTGCGGGGGATGGCCCGGTCCGACATCACCCACATGATCATGTGCATCGACTCGGGCATCAGCGAGACGAAGTCCCAGAAGGTGTCGTGCGCCGACGCCGCCTGGGGGATCTCGTTGTGCGGCTCCGGCTTCACCGCGTGTACCAGGTCGGGGAACTTGATGGCGTCCTGGATGAAGAAGACCGGGATGTTGTTCCCCACCAGGTCGAACACCCCCTCCTCCGTGTAGAACTTCACCGCGAAGCCGCGCACGTCGCGGGCGAGGTCGGTGGAGCCGCGCGACCCCGCCACCGTGCTGAAGCGCACGAACACCGGCGTCCTGGCCTTCGGGTCCTGGAGGAAGTGCGCCCGGGTGAGGTGCGCCTGCGACTCGTACACCTGGAAGTACCCGTGCGCCGCCGAGCCGCGCGCGTGTACGATGCGCTCGGGGATCCGCTCGTGGTCGAAGTGCGTCATCTTCTCGCGGAAGATGAAGTCCTCCAGCAGCGTCGGTCCGCGCGGACCCGCCTTGAGCGAGTTCTGGTTGTCGTTGATGCGGACGCCCTGGTTGGTCGTCAGCGCCTCGCCCGCCCCCTCCTCGGTGAACGGCTTCAGCTCCTCGGTCTTGCGGTTGTCGGGCTTGTCCTGCACGGGCGCGGCGTCCTTGCCGCCGGCGGGGGTCTCGCTGGCAGTGCTCATCTCTTTACCTCTTCGCTTCCGGACCTCGGGTGACGTACGCCGGCCGTCGCTGCCCGGGGGCAGGATGGCGGCGGGGGCGGTTCCGGGGGAGCAAGGAGTGTGCGCGGTGTCGGGGGTGGCGCGTCAGGCGCGGGCGTCGTCGAGCAGCGCCCGCCAGTCGCGCGCGATCCGCACCACCTCGCGCCGCGCGGCGGGGGAGATCCCGACCAGGTGGATGAAGCCGTGCCCGAAGCCGGCGACCCGGTGCAGCCGGGCGGGCGACCCGGCCCGCTGGAGCGCCCCGGCGTACTCTTCGCCCTCGTCGCGGAGGACGTCGAAGCCGGCGGTGACCACCAGCGCCGGCGGGAGCCCTGCGAGGTCCGGGGCCCGCAGCGGGGAAACGCGCGGGTCGTCGCCGCTCGCGCCGGTCCCGCCCAGGTAGCACCGGGTGAACGCTTCGGTGTCGCTCTCGTCCAGGAAGAAGGTTTCCGCGAAGAGCGTCCGTGAGGGGCGCGGCGTCGCCCGGTCCACGGTGGGATAGAGGAGGAGCTGCGCCACGGGCGGGGCACCCTCCTCCCTCGCCAGGAGCGAGACCACCGTGGCCAGGTTCCCCCCGGCGCTGTCCCCGCCGACGGCGACGCGCGCCGGATCGGCGCCCAGGGCGGCGGCGTGCTCCCGCGCCCAGCGGAAGGCGGCGAGGGCGTCCTCCACCCCGGCCGGGAAGGGGTGCTCCGGGGCCAGGCGGTAGTCCACGCTCAGCACGTGCGTGTCCGCGTACCGGCAGAGGAGGCGGCACGGCTCGTCGTGCGTGTCCAGGTCGCCGATCACGAAGCCGCCGCCGTGATAGTAGACCAGGAGCGGCTTCGTCCCGCCGCCGGCCGAGGCGTAATGGCGGACGCGGACCGGGCCGGCCCCGCCGGGGACCTCGAAGTCGCGGACCGCGCCCACCGGCGTCTTCGGCCCGGAGAGGGCGATCATCTCGCGGCGGTAGCGGGCGCGCCCCACCACGTACGATGGCTCCATCAGCCCCGGAGCCCGCCGCCGCAGTCGTAGCGCGCGGAGGAGCTGCACGTTGGGGTGGAGGGTCAGGCCGTCCACCACCACCGGAGGCTCCCCGGAGAGCCGCAGCTGCAGCGCGGGCGGGAGGTGGCCCAGGGCGCGCGCCACCAGGTACTGCACCCGGTCCCTGAGGCGGGGCCCGGTCACGCGGCCACCCCGGAGGGACGCTCCCGCGCGGCCGGCGTCGCCAGGTAGGCGGTGGGGTCGAAGCGAGCCGCCCTGCGCCGGAAGCGCCAGGTGAAGTCCGGCCACAGGGTGGAGTTGCGCCCGGTGGCGTCCAGGTACCAGCTCCGGCACCCGCCCGCGGTCCACACCGTCCCCCGCATCCGCTCGTCCACCCCGGCGACGAAGGCAGCCTGCGCCTCGGGGCGCGGCTCCAGCGCGGCGACGCCCCGCCTACGCATGTGGTGGAGGGCGCCCAGCAGGTGCTCGACCTGCGCTTCGATCATGTACACCACCGAGGTGTGCCCCAGCCCGGTATTGGGGCCGAGCAGGATGAACAGGTTGGGGAAGCCGGCCACCGTGCTCCCCAGGTACGCCTTCGGGCTCCCGGCCCACGCCTCCGCCAGCGTCACCCCGCAGCGTCCGCGGACCACGGGGGCGAGGGGCTGGTCCGTCACCCGGAAGCCGGTCCCGAAGATGATCGCGTCCACCGGGCGCTCGGTTCCGTCCGTCGAGACGATGGAGTGCTCCCGGATCTCCGCGACCCCCTCCGTCACCAGCTCCACGTTGGGCCGCGCCACCGCGGGGAAGTAGTCGTTGGACAGAAGGACCCGCTTGCACCCCATCGTCCAGTCGGGGGTCAGCTTCGCGCGCAGCGCCGGGTCGGGGACGCTCTCCCTCAGGTGCCGCAGGGCGGCCTTCTGCGCGAGCCGCATCGCCCGGGGGTGGCGGAAGCCGAAGACGAACGCCTCGCGCGCCAGGTAGATCCCCGCGCGCACCGCGCGCTGCGCCGCCGGGAAGCGCCGGAACAGGCGGTGCTCACGCTCGCCCAGCGCGCGGTCGTGCCGGGGGATGATCCAGGGCGGCGTGCGCTGGAAGAGGTGCAGCCGGGCGACCTCGGGTTGGATGGCGGGGACGAACTGGATGGCCGAGGCGCCGGTGCCGATCACCGCCACCCGCTTTCCGTGCAGGTCGTAGCCGTGGTCCCAGTGGGCGGAATGGAAGGTCGTCCCCCGGAACGACTCCAGCCCGGGGATGCGGGGGACCAATGGGTCGCTGAGGGCGCCCGAGGCCATCACCAGCACCCGGGCGGTGAACGGGCCCCGCGAGGTCTCGATCCGCCAGAGCCTCGCGGCCTCGTCCCACTCCGCCCCGCGCACCTCGTGCCCCGGGCGCAGGTGCGGCGTGATCCCGAAGCGCCCCGCGCAGCGCTTCAGGTACGCCTGGATCTCGGGCTGCGGCGAGAAGCTGCGGCTCCACTCCGGGTTGGGCGCGAAGGAAAAGGAGTACAGGTGCGACTGCACGTCGCAGGCGCACCCGGGGTAGGTGTTGTCGCGCCAGGTGCCGCCGACGTCGCCGGCGCGCTCCAGGACCACGAAGTCGTCGATCCCCTCCTGCTTCAGCCGGATCGCGGTGCCGAGCCCGCCGAACCCGCTCCCGATGATGGCGACCGCCACGTGCGTTACGCTGTCCGAACCAGCCAAGCCCGACCTCCCTGGATGAGCGCTGCGCGCGGTGCCCCGGCGCGCGGGTGAGCCGATAGGTTATCCGGCGAAACGGCCGGGCGCGAGGGGTCTCGCGCCCGGCCGTGATCCGTCCGTGGCGAGCGGCCGCCTAGCCGTCCGCGTCGGCGTCCGGGCCCGTTTCGCGGACGGCGTCGCGTACCTGGGCCACCTGCTCGCGCAGGCGCTCGGCGTCCTCCGCCACCGACTCGGCGCGGTCGGAGTTCGCCGCCACCCGCTCGTGCATCCCGCGGATCTCGTCGCCGCTGCGCTCCAGCAGCTCGGCGTTCCGCGCCAACAGCTCCGCCGCGCGCTGCTGGTCCTCGGCGGCGGCCTGCTGCAATTCCCCCGTGCGCACGTCGTCCTCGGCGCGCACCCGGTCGGCGTGGCGCACCGCGTCCAGCGCGCGGATATCCACCCGCGGCGAGTTGGGGGTGGCCAGCTCGGGGCGCCCCATCGCCGCGGCCTGCCGGCCGTCGTCCGCCAGCTCCTGCGCCTCCCCGGCCATGCGGCGGGCCTGCTCCTCCACCTCCCGCATGTCGTCCCCGCGCTCCTGCGCGTCCTTGCTCATGGGCCGCTCCGTTGATCGTGGTGACTCGCGCCATCCTCGCTCCCCGGAACGTCTTGCAAGGTGCTCGCCACCTCGTCCGGGCCGGCGCGGCGGAACACGTGGTTCACCAGCGGCTGCGCCTCGGGGCGGAGCACCACGAACAGCCGGTCGCCCGCGCAGATGCGCGTCTTCCCGGCGGGGACCACCAGCTGCTCGCCGCGCGTGACCAGGGCGACGATCACCTCCGGCGGGAAGGGGAGGTCGCCGATCCGGCGCCCGTCGGCGGGGGAGCCGGCGCGCACCGTGTATTCCACGATGTCCGCGTCCACGTGCCGGAGCGAGGTGATCTCCAGCGTGGCCGGGGGATCGGGCGCGGCGGGGACCACCAGCCCCAGCCGCCGCGCCATCCAGGGGAGCGTCCACCCCTGCGTCAGCGCCGACACCAGCACCACGAAGAACACCACGTCGAAGATGAACTCCGCCCCGGGAATGCCGGCCAGGAGCGGGAAGGTGGCGAGGGTGATCGGGACCGCGCCCTTGAGTCCCGCCCACGACAGG
>JAFAYN010000113.1 GCA_019240375.1 Gemmatimonadota bacterium | reverse complement strand
GTCGAAGCCGAACCACGCCCGCGTCGCGTCGAAGAGGCGCACCACGCTGGCGTGCGTGACCACCACCCCCTTGGGGCGTCCGGTGGAGCCGGAGGTGTAGATCACGTACGCGGCGTTGCCCGGGTCGGCCTCCACCTCCGGCGCGGTGTCGCCCTCGGCGCCTTCGGCCAGCACCTCTTCCAGCGCGAGCACCTCCGCCCGCGCCGGCGCCAGCCGCGTGCGCACACTTTCCTGCGCCAGCACGGCCGCGCATCCGGAGTCCTCCAGCAGGTAGGCGATCCGCTCGGCGGGGTAGCCCGGGTCCACGGGAACGTAGGCGCCCCCGGCCCGCAGGATCCCCAGGATCCCGACCACCAGATCGACCGAGCGCTCGGCGCAGAGGGCCACCCTCGTCTCGGGGTCGACCCCGCGGCGGCGCAGCGCCCCCGCCAGCCGGGCGGAGCGCCGGTCCAGCTCCGCGTAGCTCACCCGCTCGTCCCCGCAGGTCAGGGCCACCGCCCCCGGCCGGCGCGCCGCCTGCTCCAGGAAAAGGCGGTGCAGCGGCGGGTGCACCGGGAACTCCGCGGGGGCGGGGCTCCCGGCGGCGAGCAGCTCCGCACGCTCCGCGCTCCGCAGCAGCGACACCCCGCCGAGCCGCTCCCCCGGGCCGGCCGCAAGCGCCTCCAGCACCGCGCCCAGGTGCTCCAGCGCCCGCTCCACCTCGTCGGCGCGGAACCGGCCGGAGTGGTAGGTGCACTCCAGCCGCGTCTCCTCCCCCACCGGCGAAACGGTCAGGGCGAGCGGGGCGTCGTTGGTCTGGAGGCCCCAGACCTCCTCCACCCGCAGCCCCTCCGGCGAGGTGGAGGACGCCACCGGGTGGTTCTGGAGGGCGACGACGCTGTCGAAGAGGCGCAGCCCGCGCGGCACCTCGCTCCATCCCTGGATCCGCACCAGCGGGGCGTGCTCGTGCTCGCGCATCTCCGCCTGCCAGCGGTGCAGGCACTCCAGCCACTCCAGCACCGTCGCGTCGGACAGGACGCGCGCCCGCAGCGGGAGGGTCGCCACGAAGAGCCCCACCATCTCCTCCACCCCCTCCAGCCCGGCGGGGCGCCCGGAAACGGCGGTCCCGAACACCACGTCCTCCTCCCCCGAGTAGCGGGACAGGAGGAGCGCCCAGGCTCCCTGCACCACCGTACCCGTCGTGATCCTCCCGCGCCGGGCGAGCGCCTGCACCGCGGCCGTGGCCTCGCGCGGGAGGAGCAGGGCGCGCCGCCCCGCCTCCGATGCTCCGGCGGAGGCCGCCTCGGACGGGCGGCCGATCCCCAGCGGGGTGGGCGTGGAGAACCCGGCCAGCGCCTCGCGCCAGAAGTGCTCGGCCGGCTCCGGGGCGCGCTCCCTGAGCCAGGCGATGTAGTCGCGATAGGGGCGGGGCCGGGGGAGCCGCGCCTCGCGCCCCTCCACGTACGCCGGGTAGAGCGCCAGCACGTCGCGGTAGACCCGCCCCAGGCTCCACCCGTCCAGGATCATGTGGTGGTGCGTCCAGACCACCTGGTACTCGGCGTCCCCCAGGCGGAAGAGCGCCAGCCGCATCAGCGGCGCACGCCTCAGGTCGAACCCCTCCTCCCGGTCGGCGCGAAGGAACGCTTCGAGCTTCGCCGCCCGCGTCTCCGGGGCGTCCCCGCGCCAGTCCTCGCTGCGGAAGGGGAGCGCCGCCGCCCGCACCACCACCTGGAGGGGAGTGGCCACCCGTTCCCAGGCGAAGCCGGTGCGCAGCGCCGGGTGCCGGTCCACCACCCCCTGCCAGGCGCGCGCGAAGGCGTCCGCGTCGAGGTCGGCCGCGACCCGGAACCCGAACTGCCCCACGTACATCCCCGATCGCGGGTCGGAGAGCGTGTGGAAGAGCATCCCCTCCTGGGTGGGAGAGAGCGGGTACACGTCCTCCATGTTCGCGCGCTTGCTCATACAGCCTCGTTGCTACGGGAAAGGGGGTTTCCGTGGAAAACCTGTCCGTAAAGGTGCCCGGCCCGGCCGTGGCACGGCCCTGCCAGAGGAGCCGCGCCTTACAGGAAGTCCTCTTCCAGCATCGCGAGCGTCGCCTCGTCCAGGTCGGCCAGCGGGAAGTCGGACGGGGTGTACCCCGCCTCCTCCCCTGAGGCGCAGTGGGCGATCAGCGCCCGCAGCTCCGCCAGGCAGCGCGACGCGAGCCGGCGCACCGTTTCCGGAAGGTGTGCGCGGCTCCCGTACTCCCAGCGGAGGTGGAGCGCTCCGCTGCGCACCATCGCGGCCACCTCCAGGAGGTGCTCGCGCTCCCCGCCGCCGGCCCGGTTTGGGCCCGTGGGCTCGTCGGCGAGGGCGAAGAGCGCCCCGGAAGCGGAAGCGTCGAGCTGCCCCAGGTACTGGAAGGCGACCCCGGGAGCGGGGAGGGCGCGCAGGCGGCGCCGCAGCTCCGCGTCGGGTGACAGGTGGCGCAGCACGCCATGACCGATGCCGTGATGGGGGACCTGGCGGAGCTGCTCCTTGACCGCCCTCAGCTCGGCCCCGTCCCCGTACGCGCCGCGCAGGTCCAGGACGACCGGGTACACCGAGGTGAACCAGCCGACGGTACGCGACACGTCGGTCCCGGGAAACAGATCCTCGCGCCCGTGGCTCTCCAGCTCCACGGCGACGCGGCGCTCCCCGGTCCAGTCGGCCAGGGTGCGGGCCAGCGCGGTGAGGAGCACGTCGTCGACGCGGACCCGGTACGCGGCGGGAACGTCGTGGAGGAGCGTCCACGTCTCCCCGGCGTCGAGCGAGACCGTCACCTCCGCCGCGGAGGCCGCGAGGTCGTCCCCGCCGGGGAGGTCGACCGGGAGGGGCGCCGCCCCGTGCAGCTCCGGCGAGGCCCAGAACTCCGCTTCCGCGCCGAGCGTGGCGGAGCGGGCGTGCGCCTCCAGCCGCTCCGCCCACTCCCGCAGGGAGGCCGTCTTCGCGGGGAGGGCGGCCGGGCCGCCGCCCTGGATCGTGCGGTAGGCGTCCTGCAGGTCTTCCCCCAGGATCCGCCACGACACGCCGTCCACGACCAGGTGGTGCGCCACCAGCAGGAGCCGCTCCCCCGCGGGCCCCAGGTCGAGGAGCGCCGCCCGGAGGAGCGGCCCGTTCTCCAGGTGGAGCCCGGCGTGGAGCTTCGCGGCGGCCGCTTCCAGCGCCGCCGGCCGCTCCTCCGTGGGGAGCGCGGCGAGGTCCACCCGCTCCAGCGCCACCTCGCCCGCCGAGTCGGCGTACCGCTGGCGCCACCCGTCGGCGCCGCGCGCGAAGCGGAGGCGGAAGGCGTCGTGGTGCTCCACCACCTCCCGCAGCGCCCGCTCCAGCACCGCCGCGTCCAGCCGCTCGCGGGGGGCGAGGAGGAGCGCCTGGTTCCAGTGGTGCCGGTCGGGGAGGTCCTGCTCGAAGAAGCGGTGCTGCACGGGGGTGAGGGGGAGCTCGCCGGGGGCGACCTCCGCGTCCACGGTACCGGTCGCCGACACCCCCGCCACCCGGGCCAGCGCGGCGACGGTGGGGTGCTGGAAGAGCTGGCGCGGGGTGACCTCCACCCCCGCCCGGCGGGCCCGCGCCACCATCTGGATGGCGAGGATCGAGTCCCCCCCCGCTTCGAAGAAGTCGTCGTCGACGCCGATCCGTTCCAGGCCCAGCAGCTCCGCCCAGACGCGCGCCAGCGCCTCTTCCGCGGGGGAGCGCGCCGCCGTGTACGAGCCCCCGTCCGCCGCCGGCTGCTCGGGCGCGGGGAGGGCGCGGCGGTCCACCTTGCCGTTGGCGCTGAGGGGGAGCCGGTCCAGCGCCACGAAGGCGGAGGGGACCATGTGCTCCGGGAGCCGGGCGCGGAGGTGCGCCCGCAGCTCGTCGGGGTCGGGGAGGGCGCCGCCGGCCGGGGTGGTGTAGGCCACCAGCCGCCGCGCTCCCGGGGCGTCCTCGCGTACCACCACCAAGGCCTCGCGCACGGAGGAGTGCCCCTCCAGCACGCTCTCGACCTCGCCCGGCTCGATGCGGAAACCACGCACCTTGACCTGCCCGTCGGTGCGTCCCAGGAACTCCAGCACCCCGTCCGTGCGGCGGCGGACACGGTCCCCCGTGCGGTACAGGCGCGCGCCGCCCCCGCCCCGCTCCGCGAACGGGTCGGGGACGAACTTTTCCGCGGTGAGGTCGGGGCGCCCCAGGTAGCCGCGCGCCACCCCCGCTCCACCGATCAGCAGCTCCCCCGCCACCCCGACCGGCGCCGGCTCCAGCGACCCGTCGCAGACGTACAGCCGCACGTTGGGGAGCGGTCGGCCGATCGGGTGCCCGGTGGTGCGCTCCCCCGCCGGCACCGCGTAGGTGGAGGCCAGCACCGTCCCTTCCGTCGGGCCGTACAGCACCGCGACCGCGGCCCCGGGGAAGCGCTCGCGGACCTCGGCGGGAAGCTCGGGGGGAACGGTGTCGCCGCCGGTGAAGGCCCAGCGCAGCGCGCGCGACGGGGCCCCGGAAGCGGCCACCTGGCGCATCAGCGCGGGGACGGCGTGCAGCACCGTGGCGCGCGCGGCCTCCTCCGCCAGCGCGTCCGGGTCGGTCACCCGCCCCGCCGGGACCAGCCGCACCGTCGCCCCCGCGAGGAGGGGTCCCAGCACCTCGAAGCCCCAGATGTCGAAGGAGGGCGAGGCGAGCGCCGGGACCACGTCGCCCGGCGCGAAGCCGAAGAGCGCGCGGGTCCCCAGGAGGAGGTTGGCGAAGCCGCGATGCGTCACCATCACCCCCTTGGGCGTCCCCGTGGAGCCGGAGGTGTGGATGACGTACGCCAGGTTGTCGGGAGAGACGGAAGCACTGTCGTTCTCCCCTCCCCCAGAATTGGGAGAGGGGTCGGGGGTGAGGGCCTGCCGGCCTTCAAGCGAGTCCCGGCTCAGCGCGCCCCCACCCGGCTCGCTTAGGCTCGCCACCCTCCCCCAATTCTGGGGGAGGGCTGAAAGAACGGTGGTGTCGTAAGCAGCGGAGGCACCGTAGGGAATCCAGGTGCCGTCCTGCTCCCCTCCCCCCTCGTGGGGGAGGGGTCGGGGGAGGGGGGCGTCGGCGGCCACCAGCACCGCCTCCACCCCGGGCGGGACCCGGTCGCGCAGCGGCGCCGTGACGAGGACCAGGCGCACGCCGGCGTCCACGGCCAGGAAGCGGAGGCGTTCCGCGGGGTAGGCGGGGTCGAGCGGGACGTACGCGCCTCCGGCCCTGAGCGTCGCGAGAACGGCGGTCACCAGCTCCGGCGTCCGCTCGGCGCAGATCCCGACGCGCGATTCCGGCCCGACGCCCAGGGCGCGCAGCCGCGCGGCGAGGAGCGAGGCCAGGCCGTCCAGCTCGGCGTAGGTGACCCGCTCGTCCCCGGCCTCCAGCGCGACCGCGCCGGGGGTGCGCCGGACCTGCGCCTCGAACAGCTCGTGCACGCACCCGTGCTCCGGGTGCCTGGCGTCGGTGGCGTTCCACCCGCGCACCAGCAGCTCGCGCTCGGCGGCGCCCAGGATCGGCAGCTCCCGGGCGGGCGCGTCGGGCGTGTCCACGGCCGCGGCCAGTAGGGCGCGCAGGTGGGCCGCCATCCGTTCGACGGTCTCCGGACGGAAGAGCGAGGCGCGGTACGCGAGCGCCCCGGTGAAGCGGCCCTCCTCGTCCATGGCCTCCAGCGCCAGGTCGAACTTGGCTCCCTCCTCGCCGCCGTTCCACGCCTCCACCCGCGCCTCGCCCAGCGAGAGCGCCTCCCGCGCCGCGACCCGGAACGTGAACAGCACCTGGAAGAGCGGCGCGTGCGCGAGCGAGCGCTCCACCTTCAGCTCGTCCACCAGGCGGTCGAGGGGGAGGTCCTGGTGCGCGAAGGCGGAGAGCGTCGCCGCCCGCGTCCGGCGCAGCAGCTCCCGGAACGAGGGGCGGCCGGACAGGTCGGCGCGGAGGGGAATGGTGTTCACGAACAGCCCGACCAGCCCCTCCAGCTCGGCGCGCGAGCGCCCCGCGACCGGGGTCCCGACCACCACGTCCTCCTCCCCCGACC
>JAFAYN010000094.1 GCA_019240375.1 Gemmatimonadota bacterium | reverse complement strand
GGGAGTGGGGCCGCTCCGCCCGGCCACCCCTCCCACGCCCGCGCCGTTTCCACCAGCCGCGCGCGTGGAGCGCGAGATACCAGCGTGTCCGGGCCCCAGCGGACCGCGCGGACGTCGGCGCGCAGCCGCTGCTCGCGCGCCTCCCGGGCAAGGTCCACGGGACCCAGCAGCAGCTCGAAGCGGGCGAGGGGGAGGGCGAGCGCGTCCTCCCCCACCCCCCTTTCCGCGGGGGGGAGCGCCACCGCCCAGCGGCGGAGCGCCCGGTACGCCGCGACCGGAGCCGGTTCCGGGGGAGTGGGGGCGTGGGGCGCCGGCGCGGGCGGCGGGGGGAGGGCGGCGGAGTGCGCGAGGACACCCCTCTCCCGCAGCCGCTCCAGCCGGTCCAGGGCGTCCCCGAAGAAGACGCGGACGTGCTCGCGCCGGGCGGCGTCGCACGGCTCCGGGGTCACGCCGTCGGGGGCCAGCTCCCCGGGGAGGAGGAACGGCGGCACCCCGGGGTCGGCCATCCGCAGGAAGAGGTGGCCGACTCCCGCCGCGCCTGCGAGGAGCCCGGGGGAGGGGGAGCCGCACGCGCGCCGGCCCCACCCCTCCTCCACGGCCGCCTCCACCCGCTCCCGCCACTCCGGCCGCTCCAGCACCCCGGCGGCGTACAGGAGGAGCTCTCCGTCCGCGGCCGCGCCGTGGTCGGGTGAGAGGTCATCCCCGCGGGGAAACCGTCCCGCCACGGCCTGCGCGGCGGCCAGCGCCTCCTCCCGGAGTACCCGGTCCCCCAGGACGCGGAAGGCGTGCGCGCGGGCCAGCCCGATCCCGGCCGTGCCGTGGCGCCACCCGGCGGACACGCGCCCCGGGTACGGCTCGCCCCCCCCCGGGATGGTGCGCAGGTCCAGCCAGCCGCCCGCCTCGGGGCGGAAGAACGACCGCTCGTACAGGAACGCCTGCCGCGCGCCGTAGAGCCAGGCGCCGTCCCCCGTCGCGCGGGCGAGCGCCAGGAGGGCGTGCCCCATCCCCGAAGCACCGTGGGCGAGCCCGGTGGGGCCGCGCACGGCGGGGACCCGCGGGTTCGGCCACGACCAGCCGTACGGCTCGCGCCGCGCCGCCGCGACGATCCTTTCCCCCAACCCGACCGCGCGCCCGCGGAGGGCGTCCTCCCCCAGGAGTTCCGCCAGGTGGAGGAGCACGGGAACGGCGCCGGCCGCGCCGGAGTACAGGTCCAGCCCCGCGTCGGCCTTCCCTGGGGTAGGGAGGAGGAGCCGGCGCGCCGCCCCGAGCAGCTCCTCCCGCCCCAGGAGCGTCCCCCCGCGCGCCGCCGCGTATGCCACCCCCACACGCCCGGCGTAGAAGCCGCCGGAGAGGCCGCCCCGCTCCGCTCCGGCGACCGCGCGCTCCAGCGCCGCCGCGGCGCCCCGCCGCAGACGGGCGCAGGGGGCGATCCGGCACAGCTCCGCCAGGAAGAGCCCGGTCCCGGCGGATCCGTCGGCCAGCGCCCACCCTCCCGCGGCCGGGGCTCCCTCCCCGCACAGCGCCTCCCCGATCCGGACCGCCTGGTCGAGCGACATCCGCACCCCGCTACGACGCCGCCGCGGTGGACCGCTCCAGCGTCCGCTGGACGATGTGGGAGAGGAACGACTCCTCGTTGTTGGAAACGCCCATGCGGTTGTTGTTCATGTGGACGTAGCTGGGAACCAGCGCCCGGTGCGCTTCCTCCCGCCCTTCCACGGCCGCTCCCCCGGGACGCAGCCGCCGCTCCCGCAGCAGGGCGTGGATCCCGTCCCGGAGCGCCGTCGTCGCCGCCAGGTACCCGTCCATGGGGGCGGGGAGCTCCGCCCCCTCGCCCACGGCTTCCCAGACCGCCTCCACCCGGCCGCCCAGCGCGGCCGCCTGCCGCTCGTATCCCTCGTCGAACCGCCTCCGCAGCTCCGCCCCGCCGCCGTCCGGCCGCGCCACGGCCGAGAACTCGTCGCGGAGGCGGCTCGCCAGGAGCGCGGCCTCCGCGGGGTCGCGGGTGAAGGCGCCCAGCGCCGCCACCTGGGCCATCAGGGTGATCCCCAGCCGCTGCGCCCGGTCGCCCGGGACCAGGCGACGCAGGCAGTCCAGCACCGCCTCGCTGGAGCGGAAGAAGAACTCCTCGGCCAGCCGCACCCCTTCGGGCCCCCCGTAGCGGGCCACCTCGGGGTGGTAGGGGATCCACACCAGCGCCTCCACCGGCGACCGGACGGCACCCTCGGGGAGCTCGCCACGGGGGCTCCCCCGGAGCTCCGCGGAGAGGACGGATCCCACCTGCTCCTCCAGCGCGGGACCGACCTCCTCCTCCAGCACCCGCGCCTCGCCGCACAGGCGAAGCCGGAGGTGCGGGCCGAGCTCCCCGTACCGGATGAAGAAGTAGCGGGAGATCCACCCGCGCTCCAGGGAGCGGCGCACGAACGGACCCACCACATCCAGGAGGATCCGGTCGCCCGATTCGGGGTGCGCGTGGGGTCCGTAGAAGAGGTGGCCGCTGAGCCAGCGCTCCCCCGTCTCAGACCAGGGCTTCGATCCGGGCGTCCGCATGGTCGGGGAGCGAGGGGACGGGAGACGCTGGGGCAGTGGGGAGGTTGACCTGGACGAGCTGCTCCGCCGCGAACGTGTCCTCGCCGTGCCGGGGGAGGTCCCCGGCGGCGGGGTAGCGCTCTTCCAGTACCGCGACGAAGGAATCCACCCCGCTGGCGATGCGGCCGAAGAGGTTCACCAGGAGCGGGCTCCGGAAGTCCACGTACTGCGGCTTGGTCAGGTTCACCGAAGCGCGGTCGTGCTTCGGCGCCACACGGGGGGGGGAACGACGCTCCGCCTCCTCCCCACCCTCCGACGGCTCGCTCTCCAGCTCGGGCCACGGGTAGAGGCGGATGTACGCCTCGGCGGGAATCCCGTGCCGACGGCGCCAGCGCTGCACCCGGAGGAAAAATTCGAACGAGCCCTCCCCCTTTTCCCTCTGAGGGAGGAGGAGCGAGGTCACCAGCCAGCGTCCGCGGGCGATCACCACCCGCCCGTCCACCACGATGCGGGGGCGGCGCTCCACCGAGCGGCGCCGGTCGATCGGAATCGTCGGGGCGGGGGAGCCGTCCTCCCTCCACGCGCGCCGTTCCGGCGGAACCCCGTCGTACGGCGAGGAGGGGAGCGGCAGGTACAGGTCCGAGACCGGGGTGAAGCGGACGAGGAGCTGGTGGAGGGGGGGACGCCCCAGCCGGTTGACGAACCCCAGGTCCACCGGGACGACCCGCCTCCCCGTGTCCAGGTGGCGCAGGACCAGGGCGTGCGGGTCTTCCGGATCGCGCTCCACCACCACCGCGGTCAGGGAAAGCTGCTCCTCGGCCACCCCGCTCTCGCCGGTGGGATAGCTGATCTCCCAGGGGAGGAGGGGTGGGTGGAGGTTGGCGTTCATGTTCCCGTCGCCGCAGATCTCCGCCAGGGTGTCGCCGCCCTGCTCGGCGTTGGACGCCATCAGGCGCTGGCGGAACGCATCGGGGAAGAGGGAGAGGAAGCGGGAAAAGAACTTCCCGTACCCCACCGAGTACCCACCCTTGGTCAGCACCATCCGGGCGGGGTGCCCGGGGCCGCGACGGGGGATCAGCTCCACGAACGCTTCCAGCGACACTCCCCGCGACGGCACCTGCGGCACCTCCCCGATCGCCTCCGCGATCTCCTCCGTCCGCAGGTCGATCTCCTCCGCGTCCGGAGCCTCCCGCCAGCGCGTGGCCATCATCGCGCGGAGCGCGCGTTTGGCGCGCTCGATTCCGTCCACGAACTCCAGCCCGAGCGGGTTCTCGAAGTCGTACCCCTCCAGCCCTTCCGTCGCCCCCTTCTCGGCCTGCAGCTGGCGGGCCAGGTGCTCCTTGAGGTGCTCCCGGTGGAAGTCCTCGTAGAAGCGGAGTACCGGGACTTCGCCGCGCGCCCCGCCATAGTGGGTGTCGAAGAAGTGCCGCATGGTGGCCTGGTCTGCGCGGGGGTAGGCCAGGCGCCGGGTGGCGTCGAGCAGCGAGGCCAGGCTCTCCTCCACCCCGCGCAGCTCGGGGGAGGCGGGGACGTACGCCTCCCCTTCTCCCCCCACGTCCTCGAAGAAGGGGAGCACCGCCGGCCCGCGCTGCGGCGTCCTGCCGCCCAGCGCCTGCATCATCCCCTGCACCGTCGCCCGGCTCTCCTCCAGCAGCGCCGGCCGCTCGCGCGCGGAGGCGCTCCCGTACCGCCCGGCCAGCGCGCGCAACCCCGCCAG
Organism: Gemmatimonadota bacterium; assembly: GCA_019240375.1. GTDB lineage: Bacteria > Gemmatimonadota > Gemmatimonadetes > Longimicrobiales > Longimicrobiaceae > JAFAYN01. Next base: position 2,655 of record JAFAYN010000094.1, on the reverse strand, counting down.
CGCCTCCGCCGCCGCCCGGGCCTGCTCGTCGTCCGTCTCCTCCAGGAACTCCCGGAGCCGCAGGTCCCAGTCCACGTCCTGCTCCCGGATCCCGAAGCGGAAGCGGAGGAACCCCGCGTCCAGGAGCCGGTCCAGGTACGCCGTGACCTCCTCCTCCGAGGCTTCCAGGTCGGGGTGCCCCAGGAGCGCCTCCACCAGATCGGCGTAGCGGACGGGGCCGCGCTCCGCCACGACCCCGGCGGTCAGGTCCAGGACCGGGTTCCGGTCGACCCGCTGGAAGACCTCGCGCCCCTGCCGCACCGCCAGGAAGACGAGCCGGTCCCCCTCCTCCATGAGCGTGGGGTTCCGCTCCACCTGGAGCCGGCGGCGGGTGGGCGGGTGCCGCTGGAAGTGGCTCGCCAGGGAGGCGAGGAGCGTCTTGTTGAGCCGCACCAGGCTCCGCCGGGCACGTGGATCGGGGACCCGCTCCAGCCGGATCCCGGCGGGCTCGTCGGCCTCCGCTTCCTCGAAGACGCCGGGGAGGACCACACAGAGCGAGCTGAAGGGAGTGGCCTTCATGGCGGCGCGCGTGAAGTAGCGGAGCAGGGCACGCTCCGTCTTGTCCTCGGCGCCGCCCAGCTCCGCCCCGGACGCGGCGCGGTAGCGCGCCTGCGCCTCATACAGCGAGCGGCTGGAAAGGAGGAGCCCGGACTGGAACCCCTCGTCGTCCAGGAGGCGCCGGAACTCCTCTCGCGTGGCCTCGGTCTCGGCCCGGTACGCGTCGCGGAGCGCCGCCTCCAGGCTGCGCTGCTCCTCCACCCCCTCCCGGAAGGCGTCCACCCGCTCCCGATCGGCCGGGGCCAGGACCGCGCGGGCGGCCTGCATGTCGGCCTCGCGCCCCGGATCCAGCCGGAAGAGGTTGCGCCGGAGCTGCAGGAGCCGCCGACGGAGCGCCGCGTCGCCGGTGGCGCCCACGGCCCGGTGCAGCACCCCGGACACCGGCTCGCGCTCCTCCTCCAGGCGCTCGTCGACCTCGTGCAGGCGCTCCAGCAGGCGCGCGCACCCGTGTGCCCGGAGCGATTCCACGTAGCGGGTGGGGAGCCCCGAAAGGCGGCAGACGAAGTCCGGAAAGAGGCCGGCGGGGGTCCATCCTTCACTCCGAGCCATGTTCCTCCGGTGGTCGCGGTACAGGGTGGGAAGGGGTGTGGAGCCGGGCGATCGCCCGGCGCAGCGGTGCCGCCGAAGCGGCGCGGAGCGGGAGCGCGGCGGAGAGCAGGGCGTGGAGGCCGGGGTCGCGCTCCCTCATGAGTGCGGGCACCCTCCCCGACTCCCCCTTGCTCTCGTGCGTCACTCCCTGCTGGAGACACCATGCCTGGAGGAGGGCGGAAAAGAGGTCGGCCAGGAGCCTTCCCCGCTCCACCGGGTCGTCGCTGCGCTCCACGCCGGCCAGGAGCCGACCGGCGACCGCGCAGAGACGGAGGGCGTGCTCCCCCGGGTCAGGCGCCTCGGCGACCGCGCGCGCCAGGCTCTCCCGCATCCGGACGTACTCGCCCGCCGGGTCGTGGACGACGGCGCTGTCCCGCAGGAAGGGGAGCGCGTCGCTCTCGAAGCGGGGCGGCGACGCGGCCTCGCCGCGCAGCCCCGGTCCGAGCCCCGGGACCGCCGCGAGCACCGTGACGGGGATGCCCCGATGGCGGAAGCCGAAGTGCATCTCCCGGCGGATCCCCGCGTCCAGGACGATCAGGTCCAGGTCGCTCCTGGCGTGGTGGGTCCCCCGCCCCACCGACCCGCTCACCGCGAGGCAGGCGGACGGAAACCGCTCCCGCAACGCCGCCAGGAGCTCGCGGGCGGCCCGGGTGTGCCGGTCGTCGGGGCGGCCCGGGAGGAGGTCCTCCCCCTGCGCGAGGTCGGCCACGGTCAGGCCATCCGCAGGATGCAGGGGTACCGCTCCGGGTCCGCCAGGCGCAGGAGGGCGTACCCGACCCCGGCGAGCCCCTGCCAGAGCCCCGCGCGGAGGTGCGGCTCCTCCTCCGCGTAGTCGGGGAGGACGAAGCCGAGCCCCTCCGTGCGCTCCAGGCACTCGTCCGCCATGCGCCGGGCCTGGCGCTCCAGCGTGGGGTTTTCCAGCCGCCGGCCGGCTTCCAGGAGGACGTCCACCCGTCCGAAGGTGCCGCAGCACAGGTTGTTCATCCCATGTACCCCCGCGGCGCTGGTCTTCTTCAGGGCGAGCAGGAGGTCCGACGCGACCCCGGGCTCGTCGTCGGGACGGACCACGTCCAGCGCCGCGAGCCGGCTCAGCCCCACCCCCGGCGCCCCGTGGCACCAGCTCGACATCAGCGGCCGGTCGGCGGGCTGGTCACGGCGGTCCGGCCACTCGCGCAGGTCCTCGCGGTACACGCTCCGCTCGAACGCGAACGCCTCCATCGCCGCCTCGTACAGCCGCGCATCCTCCGTCCGCCGGTAGAGCTCCAGGAGGGCGTGGGCGATCCCCGAGCTCCCGTGGGCGAACCCCGTCTCCGGGACCGGGCTGGAGGTGGCCCAGGCGCGCAGCCCGCTCTCCGGGTCCTCCCTCCGCATCCGCAGCAGGTGCTCGGCGCACCACCCCGCCCGCTCCACCGCGTCGCCGCCGCCCCCCTCCTCCGCCAGCGTCAGGAGTCCCTGGAGGGTCCCCGCCAC
>JAFAYN010000079.1 GCA_019240375.1 Gemmatimonadota bacterium | reverse complement strand
GCTCCAGGTCGGCCCGGTCCGCGTCCAGCGCCACCACCCGCTCGCGGGGGAGGGGGAGCTGCCCCAGGAGCGCCGACTGCGAGACCACCACCCCGATCCCGCACTCCTCGACGGCCCCTTCCAGCCGCGCGGGCGGGGCGGTGGGGTCGAGGGGGACGTAGGCGCCCCCCGCGGCGAGGATCCCCAGGATCCCCACCAGCATCCAGGGCGAGCGCTCCACCAGGAGCCCCACCGGCGCGTCCGGCCCCACCCCGCGCCGCCGCAGGTGGTGCGCGAGCCGGTTGGCCCAGCGCTCCAGCTCGGCGTAGGTGAGCGATTCCCCCTCGTGCACCACGGCCACCGCGCCCGGCGTGCGGGCCGCCTGCGTCGCGAAAGCCTCGTGGACGGTGCGGTGCGGGGAGGGGACCGCCGCCGCGCTCCACCCGGCCGCCAGCTCCGCCCGCGTGGCATCGTCCAGCGGCGACCACTCCGACAGGGGCGCCTCCGGGTGCTCCGCCATCCACCCCAGCAGCGCCACGAAGCGCTCCGTCATCGCCGCGACGGTAGCCGCCTCGAACAGCTCCGTGCGGTAGGTGAGCGCCCCCGCCAGCTCGTCGTCCGTTTCGGCCAGTGACAGGTTGAGGTCGAACTTGGCCGACCCGCTCCCGGCGACCACCGGCTCCACCGCCGTCCCGCCGAGCTGCGGCGTCCGCTCCGGCGCGCCCAGCGAGAAGATCACCTGGAAGAGCGGGGTGTGGCTCAGCGAGCGCTCCACCCCCAGCTCCTCCACCAGCCGCTCGAAGGGGACGTCCTGGTGGGCGAAGGCGCCCAGGGTGGAGTCGCGCACCCGGCGCAGCAGCGCCCGCGTGTCGGGGTCGCCGGACAGGTCGGCGCGCAGCGCCAGCGTGTTGACGAAGAAGCCGATCAGCCCCTCCGTTTCCAGCCGCGTCCGCCCGGCGATGGGGGCGCCGACCACCACGTCGTCCTGTCCGGCGTAGCGGGCCAGGAGCGCCTGCCACCCCGCCAGCAGCGTCATGAACAGGGTGGCCCCCTCGCGGCGGGCCAGCGCCCGCAGCGCCCGCGTCGCCGCCGCGGGGACGACGAAGCGGTGGCGGGCCGCCGCGGTCCCCGGGGTCGGGGGGCGCGTCCGGTCGACCGGGAGGTCGAGCGTGGCGGGAGCGCCCGTCAGCCGCTCGCGCCAGTAGCCGAGCTGCGCTTCCAGCGCCTCGCCCCGCAGCCACCCGCGCTGCCACACGGCGTAGTCGGCGTACTGCACCGGGAGCGGGGGGAGGGGGGAGGGGCGCCCGGCGACGAACGCCTCGTACAGCGCCGACACCTCGCGCATCAGCACCTGCATGCTCCAGGCGTCGCTGACCACGTGGTGCATCGCCAGCACCAGGGCGGCGTCCTCGCTCCCCAGCCGAACCAGCAGCGCGCGCAGCAGCGGCCCGCGCGCCAGGTCGAAGGGGAGGCTCTCCGCCTCGCGCACCCGGCGGATCAGCTCCGCCTCGCGCGCGCCCTCCGGGAGCGCCCCGAGGTCCACCTCCGGGAGCGGCACCGGCGCGGGCGGGAGCACCGACTGCACCGCGCGCCCCCCCGACGCGGGGAAGACGGTGCGCAGCGACTCGTGCCGCCGCACCAGCTCGCCGAAGGCGGCGCGGAGGGCGGCGGAGTCCAGCGCGCCGCGGAAGCGGAGCGCCACCGGGACGTTGTACGCGGGGCTTCCCGGGTCGAGCTGGTGGATGAACCAGAGCCGCTGCTGCGCGAAGGAGAGCGGGAGCGGCTCCGCGCCGTCGCGCGGCACGGGGACCACCGGCGGCGCCTGGAGTGCGCCCCCGGCGCTGCGCGCCGCCTCCACCCGCTCCGCGTACGCCGCCAGCGTCGGCGCCTCGAAGAGCGCGCGCAGCGGCACTTCCACCCCCAGCGTTTCCCGCACCCGCGAGGCGACGCGGGTGGCGAGGAGCGAGTGGCCGCCCAGGTCGAAGAAGTCGTCCCCGGCGCCGACGCGCTCGATCCCCAGCACGTCGGCCCAGATCCCCGCCAGCAGCTCGGCCACCGGGGTGGCCGGGGCGGCACGGAACGACTCCCCCGCCGCCGCCTCGGGCGGGGCGGGGAGGGCGCGGCGGTCCACCTTGCCGTTGGAGGTCAGCGGGAGCGCGTCCAGCGCCACCACCGCGGCGGGGACCATGTGCTCCGGGAGCCGCTCCCGGAGCCAGCTCCGCAGCTCACCGGCCGCGGACTCCCCGCCCGGTGCCGGCACCACGTAGCCGACCAGCCGCCGCCCCCGCTCCCCGTCCTCGCGGAGCACCACCACCGCCTCGCGCACGGCGGGGTGCGCGCGGAGCGCCGCCTCCACCTCCCCCGGCTCCACGCGGAAGCCGCGGATCTTGACCTGCTGGTCGATCCGCCCCAGGAACTCCATCTCCCCGTCGGCCCGCCACCGCACCCGGTCGCCGGTGCGGTACGCCCGTGCCCCCGGCTCGCCGAAGGGGTCGGGGAGGAAGCGCTCCGCGGTCAGCTCCGGGCGCCCCAGGTAGCCGCGCGCCAGGCTCGCCCCGGCCACCCACAGCTCGCCGGGGACGCCGCGCGGGACCGGCTGCATCCAGGGGTCGAGCAGGTACGCGCGCACGTTCCCCACCACCCGCCCGATCCCCGGCCCGTACCCGCTCCCGTCCGGCGGACCGACGATGCTCCAGGTGGAGACCACCGCGTTCTCGGCGGGGCCGTACAGGTTCGCCACCGCGAAGGGGCGCCCCGGCGGGGGGCGGTCGTGCAGCGCGTCGCCCCCGGTGAGGACCACGCGCAGCGGCGCGTCGGCCGGCCACTCCAGGGCGGCGAAGGCGGGGAGGAGCGGGGTGGGGACGAAGGCGACGGTGATCTCCCGCTCCAGGAGGAAGCGCCGCAGCGCGGGGGGGGAGAGCCGGACCTCCTCGTCGTCCACCAGGTGCAGCGGGACGCCCTCGGCAAGGTGCGGCCAGAGCTCCACCACCGACACGTCGAAGCCGTGCGCGGCGAGCTGCGCGGCCCGGTCCCGCTCGGTGGTCCCGAACTCCTCCCGGTACCACCCCACCAGGTTGAGCAGCGCCGCGTGGGGGACCACCACCCCCTTGGGCGTGCCGGTGGAGCCCGAGGTGTAGATCACGTACGCCGCGTTCTCCGGGAGCACGGGGGCGGGGGGCGCCGGGGCGGCGTCCCCCTCGCCGTCGATCTCCGCCGCGTCGGCGTCCAGGCGCAGCACCTCCACCCCGACGGCGGGGAAGCGCTCCGCCACCCGGGCGTGGGTGAGGAGGACCGGGGCGCCGCAGTCGCGCAGCATCCAGGCGAGCCGCTCCGGCGGGTACGCCGGGTCGAGCGGGACGTAGGCCCCCCCCGCCTTCATCACCGCCAGCACGGCCACAACCAGCTCCGGGGTGCGCTCCAGGCACACCGCCACCCGCGACTCCGGCCCCACCCCGCGCCGCAGCAGCGCCCGGGCGAGCCGGTCGGCGCGCCGGTCCAGCTCGGCGCGGGTGAGGGTCGCCGCGTCGCCGACCACCGCGGGGGCGTCCGGCCGGAGGCGTGCCCGCTCGGCCATCCGCTCGTGGACTAGCCCGCCGGCGGGCCGGGGGTGGCGCGTGGCGTCCCACTCCTCCCGCAGCGCCCGGCGCTCCGCCTCCGACAGGAGCGCCAGCTCCGACAGGCGCCGGTCCGGGTCCTCCGCCATCCCGCGCAGCAGGACGGCAAGGTGCTCCAGCATCCGCTCCGCCGTGGCCCCGTCGAACAGCTCCGTCCGGAAGACCAGCGCCAGCCCCAGCCGGTCTCCGTCGTCCGCCGCGTCCAGCGCCAGGTCGAACTTGGCCGCCGCCGGTCCGCCGGCCAGCGATTCCACCGCCACCCCGTCCATCCGCACCCCCTCGCCCCCGGTCCCCTCCAGTGCGAAGGCCACCTGGAAGAAGGGGGTGTGCCGCAGCGAGCGCTCGGGGGCAAGCTCCTCCACCAGCCGCTCGAAGGGGATCTCCTGGTGGGCGTGCGCCTCCAGCACCCCGTCGCGGACGCGGGCCAGCAGCTCGCGCGCGGAAGGGTCGCCGGACAGGTCGGTGCGGACCACCAGCATGTTGACGAAGAAGCCGATCAGCCCCTCCGTCTCGCTCCGCGTGCGCCCCGCCACCGGGGTCCCCACCAGCACGTTGTCCTGGCCGGCGTAGCGGGCCAGGAGCGCCTGCCACCCCGCCAGCAGCGTCATGAACAGCGTGGTCCCCGCCTCCGCGGACAGGCGGCGCAGCCCCCCGGCCACCTCCGCGGGGAGGACGAGCCCGCGGCTTTCCGCCGCGGCGCCGGGGACGGCCGGGCGCGGGCGGTCGGTGGGGAGCTCCAGCACCGGGGGCGCCCCCGCCAGCCGCTCGCGCCAGTAGCCGAGCTGCGCGGCCAGCGCCTCGCCCCGCAGCCGGCCGCGCTGCCAGGCGGCGAAGTCGGCGTACTGCACGGGGAGCGTGGGGAGGCGGGCGTCCTCGCCGCGCTTTTCCGCGTCGTAGAGCGCCGCCGTCTCGCGTACCAGCACCTCGCGCGACCACCCGTCGCTGACGATGTGGTGCAGCGTGAGGAGGAGCGCCCACTCCGCCTCGCCCGTCCGCGCCAGCAGGGCGCGCAGCAGCGGCCCGCGCGCCAGGTCGAAGGGGCGCGTGGCTTCCGCGGCGGACAGGCGCCGCAGCTCGGCCTCGCGCTCCGCCGCCTGGAGGGCGCGCAGCTCCGCCACCGGGAGGGGGACGGGTCCCGGCGCGCGGATCACCTGCACCGCCTGCCCGTCCGCGTCGGCGAACACGGTGCGCAGCGACTCGTGCCGGCGGACCACCCCAGCCAGCGCCCGCTCCAGCGCCGCCGGGTCCACCGCGCCGCGCAGGCGCAGGGCGTAGGGGATGTGGTAGGCGGAGCTTCCCGGCTCCATCCGGTCGATGAACCAGAGCCGCTGCTGCGCGAACGAGGCGGGGATCGGCCGGTCGCGCGGTACCCGCGGGATCGCCGCCACGGCCTCGCCGCCGGCCGCGGCCCGGGCGTCGATCCGCTCCGCGAACGCCGCCAGTGTGGGCGCCTCGAACAGGACGCGGAGCGGGACCTCGACCCGGAAGGCGTCCCGCACGCGGGCGATCACCCGGGTGGCGAGGAGAGAGTGGCCGCCGAGGGCGAAGAAGTCGTCGTGCACCCCCACCCGCTCCACCCTCAGCACCTCCGCCCAGATCCCCGCCAGCAGCTCTTCCGTCTGCGTCCGCGGCGCTTCGTACCGCTCGCTCTCCGCTTCCGGAGCGGGGAGGGCCCGCCGGTCCACCTTCCCGTTCGCCGACAGCGGCAGCGCCTCCAGCATCACCAGCACCGCCGGCACCATGTACTCCGGCAGCCGCTCCCCCAGGTACGCCCGCAGCTCCTCGGTGGGCGCGCCCTCCCCCGCCTCGGCCACCACGTACCCCACCAGGCGCGCCGCGCCCGGCGCGTCCTCCCGCACCACCACCGCCGCTTCCCGCACCCCCGGGTGCCGCTCCAGCACCGCCTCGATCTCCCCCGGCTCGATGCGGAAGCCCCGCACCTTCACCTGCTGGTCGACGCGGCCCACGTACTCCAGCTCCCCGTCCGCGCGCCAGCGCACCCGGTCTCC
>JAFAYN010000627.1 GCA_019240375.1 Gemmatimonadota bacterium | reverse complement strand
AACTACCTGGGGCAGTTCGACCAGACCTTCTCCGCCGACTCGTTCTTCGGCGTGGACGAGCGTCTCGCCGTCCCGGGCCGGAGCCCGCGGGCGCAGCGCGCGCAGCTCCTGGAGTTCGTCACCCTGGTGGGCGGCGGACAGCTGGGGGTGCGGCTGGCCTACTCGGCCAACCGGCACGCCGAGGCCACGGTGCGGGGGTTGGTCGACGCCTTCCTGGACGAGCTGCGGGCGCTGGTGGCCCGGGCGCGCACCGGGGACACCGGCGGCTACGTCCCCTCCGACTTCCCGCTGGCCCGCCTCGACCAGGCGGCGCTGGACGAGCTGCTGGCCGGGGAGCGGGGGATCGAGGACGTGTACCCGCTCACCCCGATGCAGGAGGGGATGCTCTTCCACACCCTGTACGCCCCCGGCGAGGGCGCGTACGTGGGGCAGTTCATGTACGACCTGAGCGGGGAGCTGGACGCGGAAGCCTTCGACCGGGCCTGGCAGGGGACGGTGGGGCGGCACGCGGCGCTGCGCACCGGCTTCTCGTGGGAGGGGACGGAGCGCCCGCTCCAGGTGGTGCGCCGGAACGCGCCGCTGCGGGTGCGCCACGAGGACTGGCGCGGCGTTTCCGCCGCCGACCAGGAGGCGCGGCTGGACGCCTTCCTGGTCGCGGACCGGGCCGAGGGCTTCGACCCGGCCCGCCCCCCGCTGATGCGGCTGGCGGTCTTCCGCCGCTCCGACACCGTGTACCGGCTGGTGTGGACGCACCACCACCTCCTCCTGGACGGGTGGAGCCTTCCGCTGGTCTTCCGCGACGTGCTGGCGCTGTACAACGCCGCGCGGGTCGGCGGGACGGTGGAGCTGGTCCCCAACCGCCCGTACCGCGACTACATCGCCTGGCTGCTGGAGCAGGACCTGGGCGCGGCCGAGCGCTTCTGGCGCGAGCAGCTTGCCGGGATCACGGGCCCGACCCCGCTGGGGAGCGACCGCGCCCTGGCCGCGGGGCACGACGGCGGCTTCGAGCGCACCCGGATGGAGCTCCCGGTGGAGGCCAGCAACGAGATGCAGGCGCTGGCGCGCAGGCAGGGGCTCACCTCCAACACGGTGCTCCAGGGCGCCTGGGCCTTTTTGATGTCCCGGCTGAGCGGCGAGCGTGACGTGGTGTTCGGCACCACCGTTTCCGGCCGCCCCGCCGAGGTGGAGGGGGTGGAGGGGATGGTCGGGCTCTTCATCAACACCCTCCCGGTGCGGGTCCCGGTGGACGACGACGCGCCCGTCGCCGGGTGGCTGCGCGCGCTGCAGGACCGCCAGGCCCGGGTGCGCGAGTTCGAGTACTCGCCGCTGGCGCAGGTGCAGCGGTGGAGCGGGGTGGAGGGCGCCCCGCTCTTCGAGAGCATCCTGGTGTTCGAGAACTACCCGGTGGAGGCGGCGCTGGAAAGCATGGAGGAGCGCCCCTTCACGCTGGCGAGCGCCGGCGGGCTGGAGCAGACCGACTACCCGCTGACGCTGGTCGGCCGGCTGGGCGAGTACCTGTCGGTGCAGGCCGTGTACGCCCGCGACCGCTTCCCGGGGGCGGGGGTGGACCGGATGCTGGAGCTGCTCCGGGTGACGCTGGAAGCCTTCATCGCCCACCCCGACGCGCGGCTCGGCGACCTGTCGCTGACCACCCCGGCGGAGCGCGAGCGGGTGCTGACGGAGTGGAACGACACCACGCGCGACTACCCGGAATCCCTGGTGCACGAGCTGTTCGCCGCGCAGGCGGCGCGCACTCCGGACGCGGTCGCGATCACCTTCCAGGGGCGGGCGGTGAGCTACGCCGAGCTGGACCTCGGGTCGAGCCGGCTGGCCAACCACCTGCGCGGGCTGGGCGTCGGTCCGGACGTGCGGGTGGGGGTGTGCCTGGACCGCACCCCGGAGCTGGTCGCGGCGATGCTGGCCGTGCTCAAGGCAGGGGGCGCCTACGTCCCCATGGACCCGGCGTACCCGGCCGAGCGCCTGGCCTTCATGGCCGCGGACGCCAGGGCCGGGGTGGTGGTGACCCAAGACCTGCTCGCCGACCGCTTCGCCGAAGGGGAGGCGCGGCTGGTCCGCCTGGACGTGGACGCGGAGCGGATCGCCGCGGCGGGCGACGAGCGCCCGGCGGTGGAGGTGTCGCCGGACAACCTGTCGCACGTGATCTACACCTCCGGCTCCACCGGCACCCCCAAGGGGACGATGATCCGGCACCGGAGCGTGGGCGTGCTGGTGCACTGGCTGGGCGAGATGGTCAGCGACGAGGAGCGGGCCGGGGTGCTGGCCTCCACCTCCATCAACTTCGACGTCAGCGTCGCCGAGATCTTCGGCACCCTGTGCTGGGGCGGGCGGCTGGTGCTGGTGGAGAACGCGCTGGAACTGGCCGAGCTGGACGAGCAGGCGGGGGTGGTGCTGGTGGCGACGGTCCCCAGCGCCGCGGCCGAGCTGGTGCGCGGCGGGGGAATCCCCTCCACCGTCCGCACCTTCCACCTGGGCGGCGAGGCGCTCCCGCACGAGCTGGCGCAGGCGGTGTACGCCCTGGACCACGTGGAGCGGGTGCTGAACCTGTACGGCCCCACGGAGGACACCACCTACTCCACCTGCTCGGTGGTGGAGCGGGGCGGGGCGCAGGTGTTCGTCGGGCGCCCCGTCGCCGACACCCGGGCGTACGTGCTGGACGGCGAGCTGCGCCCGGTCCCGGCCGGGGTGGCGGGCGAGCTGTACCTGGCGGGCCAGGGGCTGGCCCGCGGCTACCTGGACCGCCCGGAGCTGACCGCCGAGCGCTTCCTCCCCTCGCCCTTCGGGGCGCCGGGCGAGCGGATGTACCGGGTGCTGGACCGGGTGCGCTGGAATCCCTACGGGGAGCTGGAGTACCTGGGGCGCACCGACCACCAGGTC
>JAFAYN010000535.1 GCA_019240375.1 Gemmatimonadota bacterium | reverse complement strand
AGCGGCTGCGGGAGGCTGGAAAAGATGCTCCACAGCACCGCCTGCCAGGCCGGCGTGCCGCGGGGAACCATCGTCAGGCTGATCGCCAGCCCCTCGGGGATGTTGTGCAGCGCGATCACCAGGGTGATGAGGAGCCCCAGCTTCTTCCCGCCGCCGAAGGCGACGCCCACCCCCACCCCCTCGGTGAAGGAGTGGACGGTCATCACCCCCAGCAGCAGGAGCGCCCTGCGGGCGTCCGCCCCCCGGAGCGCGCCCATGTGGGCGTCCTCGTGGCCGCCCAGGAAGACGCTGGAGAGCGCCACGAACCCGGCCCCCACCAGGGCGCCCAGCGCGGTGAGGCCGATCCCGTGCAGCCCGCCCTCGTACAGGAGCCCCAGGCTCGCCGCGATCATCAGCCCCGCCGCCAGCGCGTTCGCCAGCCCCAGGTTGCGCCGGCTGAAGTCGTGGACGAAGAAGAAGGGGAGGGCGCCCGCACCCGTGGCCACGGCGGTCAGCAGCGCCAGGAGGCCGACGCTGAGCGGGGTAGCGGTCATGGTCCATTCGGCGCGGGGAGGCCGGGCGCTCCGCCCGGGACGGCCCCGGCGGGAGGCACCGGAGCCTATCGATAATAATTCTCCACAACGGGGTGCGCCAGAACGCCGGCCGCGTTATGATGAGGTCCGGCCCTCCGCCCGATCCACCCGCCCGCAGGGAAAGATCCCCATGCCGACCCAGACCACCGCCCCCTCGCCCACCCTGGAAGATTACCGGCGGCAGCTCGACGCCATCCGCCGCGACGCCGACGATCTCCTCGGCGGCCTTTCGGACGCGCAGTTCAACTGGCGCCCGGATCCACACCGATGGGCCGTCGCCGAGTGCGTCTCGCACCTGAACGTGAGCGGCGCCGCGTACCTCCCCGCGCTGGACCGGTCGATCGCGGACGCGCGGGAGCACGGGCTCACCGGAGGAAAGCCCTTCCGCCCCGGGCTGCTCGGCGGGTGGATGACCCGCTCCATGGAGCCCCCGCCGCGGATGAGGATGCGGGCGCCGAAGAGCATCCTCCCCGCCGCCCCCGACCGCCCCCTGGCGGAGGTGCAGGCCGAGTTCATGGCGCTGCAGGACGAGCTGGAGCGGCGCTTCCGCGACGCGGAGGGGGTGGACCTGCGCCGCGCCCGGGTCACCTCGCCCGTGGCAAGCTTCCTCCGGGTGCGGCTGGGCGACGCCTTCGGCTTCCTTCTGTCGCACGAACGTCGGCACCTGTGGCAGGCGCGCCGCGTCCGCGAGGAGCCGGGCTTCCCGAAGCGGTAGCGCCGCCCGGTCCGCGCCGCCTCAGAGGCGCGGCGGCGGGAACTCCGCCTCCACCTGCGAGGCGACCTTCACCAGCTCCTTCGCGGCGCCCGCGTAGCGCGCCAGCGACAGCAGGCTCCCCCGCGACAGGCGCAGGCTCCCGCGCATGATGGCGGCGATCGGGTCCAGCTCTCCGGCCAGGAGGTGGCGCCAGGCCGCGGGCGTCGCGCGCATCACGTACGGGGCCCGCGACAGGTCGTCCTCCGTGGCGAGCCGCGCGCCCTGGCACTCCCCGCGATGCAGGTCGAAGTACACCGCGCGCTCCTCCTCCACCCCCAGCGCCGGGTCGCGCTCCATCACCAGCACCACGGGGAAGTCCCACTCCCCGGCCACCCGGCGGTACTCCTCGCTCCCGGCCAGCCGCTCGCAGCAGGCGCGGCTCCACTCCTCGGTGAACACCTCGATCGGCATCGGACCTCGCGGGACGGGTTCGGCTCTGCGGACGCCGGGCGGCCCTGCCCCGCGTCGTCTGCGTCTACGCTACCGCGCGCCGGCACGGAGGGCAACTCCGCCCCGGGTGTGGCAGAAAAGGGACAAAGCTTGCCGATTGCAAGGACAGGCACGTGAGTACCGGCGGCCTCATCCCCTTGAAAGCCTTTGTTTTCCAGCGATTTCTTCCCGGTGTGGGTCATGGCACGCATCTGTCAGTGGAGTGCGGTGGGGGACACGTCCCCAGTCACTCCAGCTGCACCGGAGGAAGAGCGTATGACACACACTCGTGAGATCGTCGTCGGTGAGGCCCCGTGCGTCGCGCTGTGCGGCGACACCCGGGAAGCGGCTGTGGATTTCCTGCGCGGCTCCTTTTCGGAGGAGGTGCAGGACCAGTTCCGCGAGGTGATCCGGATCGGGGCGCTGGACGCCCTCACCCCGGTGGTGGGACGGATGATCCAGCAGATGCTGCGCTCCAACGGGTTCGACGCCAGGGAGCTGGGGATCGACGGCTTCGGCCCCGCCTGGCAGGACCTGGTCTGCCGCGCCGTGGCCTAGACCGGCGACGAAAAAAGCAACGGAAGGGCGGATCCCTCGCGTGGGGATCCGCCCTTCCGCGTTCCGGGGCGCCGGGGCTCACGGAACGGGCCGGTCCAGCGCCTCCCGGATCGCGCGGAGCAGCGCCTCGCCGGTGAAGGGCTTTTCCACCAGCGGGAGCCCGGCGGGGAGGTCGCCGGGGCCGCCCGCGCCCCCGGTGTACCCCGACA
>JAFAYN010000403.1 GCA_019240375.1 Gemmatimonadota bacterium | reverse complement strand
CGAGTTTCCTCCACCTCCAGGCGCCACGTATGTGCTCCAAAACCCCGTGAGGTTGGTCGACGCACGTAATCCTGGCCGTGTCCTCGCACGACTGGTGAGCGTGAACACCAGCATCGTTTCGACAGCGGTGGAGCCCCCCGAGATCGTGGTGGGCTCGGGGGTACGCATCTTCGCGCCGGACGAGAAGTTGTTCGCGAACGCTCCCTCAGTCTCCTTCACGATTCCTCACTCAGGAACGGTGCAGGTACGGCTGTATGGTGAAAACGGAGGCCGGTTGCGAAGCGCCTTCGAGGGTCCTCTTGAGGCAGGGCGTCACACGGTTCCGGTGGATACTACCCAATTGAGGAAAGAAGTCTACTACTATCAACTCTTCCTGGACGGCTTAGCCGTTTCGGCACGGATGCGCTTGAAGCTCCCCTCGCGCTGAAGGAGCCCGCACCATCCACGAGGCACGGACGACATGAGCCACACGGCGACATCGGACACGGCGCTCGCCCCCCTGGTCGAAGCGCACTGGGGGAGCTCCGGGGCGCGCGTCGGCACCCTGCAGTCGCGCCGCGAGGCGGTGGACCGGGTGATCCGGACGCTGCGCGAGCGCTACCGGGAGCCGCTCACGCTCGACGCCATGGCGCGGGTCGCCTTTTCCAGCCCCTACCACTTTAACCGCGTCTTCCGGCAGATCACCGGCGTCTCGCCAGGGCAGTACCTGGCCGCGGTCCGGCTGGAGGCGGCCAAGCGGCTCCTCCTCACCACCCACCTTTCCGTCACCGCGATCTGCTACGAGATCGGGTACAACAGCGTGGGGAGCTTCACCACCCTCTTCACCGCGCTGGTGGGGGTGTCGCCGCACCGCCTCCGCCGGCTCGACCGGAACGCGCTGGGAGGGGTGCTCCGCTCCCTCCCGCAGGCGGCGCGGGCCGCGTCCGGCCGGGAAACGCTGCGGGTGGAGGCCCCCCCGGGGTTCGACGGGCAGGTGTTCGTCGGGCTCTTCCCGACCGCGATCCCGCGCGGGCGCCCCCTCGCCTGCGCCGTCGCCGACGGGCCGGGAGGGGTGCAGCTCCCCCCCGTCGCGGACAGGAGCTGCTACGCCTTCGCGCTGGGGCTCGGCCGCGACCGCCACCCCGCCGACCTCCTCCTCTGCTCCGACACCCTCCGGGGGAGCACCGGGCCGCTCCACGCCCGCGCCGGCGAGGTGGAGCCCGCCGTCCTCACCCTGCGTCCCCCCGACCCCGCCGACCCGCCCCTGCTGGTGGCGCTCCCCTGCCTCCTGGCGGAGCACGCAGCCGGATAGCCTCCCGCGGCGCAACCGAGCAACCGGGAAGAAAGCGGCCCCGCGCGCCTGAGTACATTCCTTACCGGACACGGAACAGAGGACACGCACTCCGCCCGGGAGGAAGGACCGATGGCGCGCACCCGCACGGCCGGACCGCTGACCGTATACGCCTTCGTGGGGAACCTGGGGTGCGTCCGCTTCCCTCCGCCGGTGCGCAAGGCCGCGGGGATCAAGCGGGGCGACCGTCTCACGGTGACCGTCGAGGGCGAGAACACCGTGGTCCTGGACAAGCTCAACGTGTCCGCCCAGACGCTGCGGGACTCGCTCCAGGTGGAGGGGTGCGCCTGCGAGTCCCCGCCCGAGGCGTGCGGCAGGGGCGACCCGGAGCTGGTCACCGTGGGGTGGAGCTACGTGCAGCTCAACCGCGACCTCGCCACGGAGATCGGCTTCCTCCCCTCCGCGCCCCTCCGGCTGGTCGCGGAGCCCGACCGGATCACGGTTTCCGTGCACCCGGACCTCGCGGACCTGGAAGGAGTGGAGCGGATCGCCTGCCCTCCGTGACCTCCTCCCGACCACACTCCGCTCATTCCAACCCCACCTCTTCCCACAAGGAGGACCCGATGGCGCTCAATCCGTACCGCAACGAGTCTCTGATCCGGATGGAAACCTACGAGACGGACACCGCCCACGCGGACGCGCTGGTCCACCAGGTCCGCGCCAAGTGGGCTCTCCTGCGGGAGAAGGGGCTCGCCGGCGACTACCCGGTGGAGGTCCTCCGCAGCGGCGGCACCAACGGCCACCCGATCAAGGTGGTGGAGCTGTTCCGCTGGCGGACCCGGCAGTCGCAGCTCGAGGCCGAGAGCAGCCCGGAGTACCACGAGGTGCTTTCCAACATCTCCGCGCTGGCGAAGGGCGGCCCGGAGCTGGACACCTTCACCTCCGCGATCCGCGGCTTCAACACCAACTTCCCCCCCATCGGCGGCGTCGAGCTGCTCAAGGGGGTGTGCTCCTGCCTCCTGACCATCGACGGGATGGTCGAGGACTACCAGATGAGCGTGAAGAACGGGATCGTGCTCATGCACCGCAGCCCGCGGCGCGACCTGGACGGCGACGGCAAGAACGAGATGTACCTGAAGATCCTCATGCACGGCGGCGAGATCATCCAGGCCGCCCTCGGCCCGATCCGCGTCGAGCAGAACTTCTCGCGCCCCAACGACGGACTGGTCAAGTCGCTCGGCGAGGGCGACGACTTCCCCGCCATCGGGATCTGGCGCGTGTCGTGGAAGATCCAGACGGCTCT
>JAFAYN010000287.1 GCA_019240375.1 Gemmatimonadota bacterium | reverse complement strand
GCGCCGAAGCCGAGGCGGTGTACCGGGAGGTCGCCTCCCAGGGTGAAGGTGCCGGACTCCGCGGCGTCGGGAGTGGATGAATCGTTATCTGCCATGGGTGTGTATCTCCGGTTCGGGAACTCGCCTCGCGAAACAGGGCGAAACGCTGCTGCAAGTGCCAGACCCGGAACGCCGAGCGCCGCGCGACTTTCCTGCCGCGCGGCGCTTCGATGGACATCTACGTGGTCGGTCGGCGGATGCTCCTCCTCCGGGGGGTGCGTAACTCGGTCGCTGCGCTCCCTCAGACATACGCTCCCCCTGCGGAGGAACCCCCACCTCCCTGTCGGCTTTTACGGCGGGGCTTTTCAGGTTCTTAGGCGGATCCCCGTGCTGGCCTCGCCCAGCTTCCCTTCCTGGAGCAGGGTGTCGAGCGTGGCGCCGATCGCCTCGTCCAGCACGGCCCCGGTGCGGCTGTAGCCGAGCACGGTGCGCACCTCGGTGACGAGCTGCGCGCGGGAAAAGGCGTGCCCGCTCCCCAGCACCGCCAGCACGGCGGCGCGGTACTCCTCGGGGGCGATCCTTTCCGCGGGGATGCGGGTCCCCGCCCTGGACCGGACGGGGCACGACTCGCCCGCGGCCGGGCTCCGGAGGAAGTCGCCGCGGCGCTCCACCAGCTTACCGAACTCCGCGGCGGCGCAAGCCTCGCGGATGCGGGCCTGGATGCGCGGCCCCTGCCGCACCCCCCAGAACCCCGCCACCCGGGCCAGCAGCTCGGCCTCGTGCACGGGCGACTCGGCCGTGACCACCGCCACCACCGCGTCGGCGAGCTGCCCCAGCGGCGCGGCCAGCAGGTCGCTCCCCCCGTACTTCCCTTCCCCGGGCGTGACCGTGTAGGGAGCGCCAACCGGGCGCACGTACGGCGTTTGGGGGGTGGAGGTGAGGAGCGCGGCCGTGTCCTTCGCCTCCTGCTCGCGGGCCTCGGCTTCGCGGAGGGCGGCCTTTTCCCTCGCGTCGCGCTCGGCGGCGGCCTCCTCGCGGGCGGTGGCGCGATCCTGCTCGACCAGGCGGAGGAGGCGCTCGACCTGTCCGGGGCGGTCCTTGAACCAGTCGGTGGACCAGACCCGGTGAATGGTCCAGCCGCGCGCCTCCAGCACCTGCTGGCGGAGGCGGTCGCGGTCGCGCGCCGTTTCGGACGAGTGGTAGGCGGCGCCGTCGCACTCGATCCCGCACAGGAAGCGGCCGGGGACGGCGTCGTCCAGCACCCCCAGGTCGATGCGGTAGCCGGCCACCCCCACCTGGGGGACCACCCGGATCCCGCGCCGGGTCAATTCGGTGAGCACGTCCTGCTCGAAGGGCGACTCGGTGTCGGCGGCGGCGCTCGCGGTCACGCTCTCCAGCCGGCCCCGCTCGGCGTACAGGAGGAACTCGCGCAGGAGCCGCGCCCCCTCCGAGGTGGTGGCCGCCGGGCTGATCTCGTCCCCCTTCATCGACGAGAAGACCCGCATCCGCTGTCGGGCGCGCGTGGTGAGCACGTTCAGGCGGCGCCACCCGTTCTTCCCGTTCAGCGGGCCGAAGTTGTAGCGCAGCTTCCCGTCGGTGGCGCGGGCGTAGGTGACGCTGATGAAGATCACGTCGCGCTCGTCGCCCTGGATGTTCTCCAGGTTCTTGACGAAGAAGGGCTCCGGCGCGCCCCGGTCGAAGAAGGGCTCGATGGCGGGGTCCTCGCGGCGGCGGCGCTCCAGCTCGTCCTGGATGGCGAGCTGCTGGCGGAGGTTGAAGGTCCCCACCCCCAGCGACCGCGCCGGCTCGCCGCGCTCCCGCCGCGCCGCCTGCTCCCTGGCGAAGCGGACCACCTCGTCCGCCACCCGCTGAGCCTCGCGCAGGTTCAGCCCCTTCCCCTCGTACACCCCGTCGGCCACGTACTCGAACTGGAGCCCGGCGGCGTCCGTCCCCGTTTCCACGCTGGGGAAGGTGTACAGGTCGGCGTCGTAGAAGCTGACATTGGAGAAGCTGATCAGCGACTCGTGGGCGCTGCGGTAGTGCCACCGGAGGCGGCTCATCGGCACCCCCGCGCCCATGAACTCCTCCAGGATGCTCTCCGAGTCCTCGTACAGCGGCGTCCCGTCCTCGCCGGTGGGGGCGTTCACCTGCCCGGTGGAGACCGCGAAGAAGTCGGTGGGCGGGAGCTGCTTGGGGTCGCCCACCACCACCAGCCGCCTCCCACGTGCGATGGCGCCCACCGCGTCCTCGGCGGGGAGCTGCGATGCCTCGTCGAAGATCACCAGGTCGAAGGTGGGCTCGGAGCCGCGCAGGAACTGGGAGACGGAAAGCGGGCTCATCATGAAGCACGGCTTGATGGCGCGGATCGCCGCCTCGGCCTGCTGCATGGTGCGCCGCAGCGGGCTAAGACCGCGCTGCTTCGCCATTTCGCGGCGCAGGTGGGGGAGCGCCGCGGCGGCCTCCGGCTGCTGGAGGCGGTGCTGGATCCGGTCGCGGAGCTGCCCGACCAGCACGGCGCGGTTCTCCAGCAGCACCCGCTCGTCCAGCGCCCGGAACTCGGCGACGCGCTCCTCGTGCGTGAGGGTGTGGAAGCGCTCCAGCGCCTCCCGCTCCTGCACCACCCCGGCGAGCCACTTCAGGTAGAAGGCGCGCAGGAAAGCGGGGGCGAGCCGGTCCGGGGGGAGCTCGCCGCTCATCGCCGCAGGGAGCAGCTCCGCCGCGATCCCCTTCGCCACGGCGCGGCGGGCGCTCTCGAAGGCGCCCCAGCGCGGCCCGGCGGCGACGTCGCGGGCCAGGGCGGCGGCGCGTGCGGAGATCTCCTCCAGCGGCGCATCGGCTAGGTGCTCCTCCGGCCACCCCACCTGCTCGCGGAGCCGGGCGAGGGCATCTCGCGCGTCGACCGCCGCCTGGCGGAGCGCCGCCACGTCGGACACGTCCGGCGCGGCGCTGGCCGCCACCTCCGCGGCG
The DNA here is from genome assembly GCA_019240375.1 of Gemmatimonadota bacterium. GTDB lineage: Bacteria > Gemmatimonadota > Gemmatimonadetes > Longimicrobiales > Longimicrobiaceae > JAFAYN01. The sequence continues at coordinate 1,710 of JAFAYN010000287.1, read as the reverse complement.
CGGGATTCCAGCCCGTGCCGGACGCACACCCCTCGGAACTCCACCACCCAGCGGACGTAGCCGTCCAGCGCGTCCCACGACGAGCGCTCCCCCTGCCACAGCTCGCCGAACAGCTCCCGCGCCCGTCCGTCCGCGGCCACGAGGGCGGCGCGCTCCGCCCGCAGCCGGTCCACCTGCTTCATCTCGGCCGCCTGGTCGAGGAGCGAGCCCTGGAAGGCCGGGGTCCGGTAGGCGAGCCAGCGCTTCCTGATGGAGCGCCAGCGCCCGTCCAGGAAGGCAAGGAAGCTGAAGATCCCCTCCGACTTCCGCTCCACGTAGGCGACGTCGGCCGCGTGCTCCTGCTCCAGCACGGTCGGGGTGAAGCGCGACTCCACCCGCTCCCGCAGCCGCTCCACCTCCCTCCCCCGCTCCACCAGCGCCACCGCCTCGGCGGGTGGGGCGTTCCAGGCGTCGTTGCGGAGCACGGTCAGCGGCGCGCCGGGGGAGCGCCCCACCACCGCCGCCACCGCAGCCGCCGTCTCCACGTCGGCGAAGCGGGCGACCGGCGGGAGGCCGTACGCCTCGCGGACGGCGGCGCCCCGCCGCGCCACGTCGGCCAGGCGGGACACCAGCTCTTCCGCCGTCTCGCGGACGCTTTCCAGGTCGTCCTGCGAGTAGAAGGTCTTCGTGGTGTCGCGCCAGGAGTGCTCCGCGGGGACGCCGATCTCCGTGGCGGCGGCGGCCAGGTCGCGGAGGTCGCGCGCCGCCTGGTCGAGCTGCTCACGCGAAATCGCGTCGACCGCGCCCGAGAGCCGCACCCGCGGCGCCTCCATCACCTGCCCCAGCTCGCCGTAGGCGCGGTACGGCGACACCCCCAGTGCGCCGAAGGGGGTGTGCACGGCCCGCACGTACTCGGTCAGCGCGTGGCGGACGTGCGGGAGGCGCTGGGTGGACGCCTGCGGCGCCGCCACCCCCTGGAAGGAAGCGTCCAGGGTGGTCGCCAGCTCCCGCATCACCGCGCGCTTGTTGGCCTTGGTGGAGTGCAGCTCCAGGCAGAACTCGCCCAGCCCGGCGCGCACCAGGCGGTCGTACACCACCTCCAGCGCCGCCATCTTCTCGGCGACGAAGAGCACCGAGCGGTCGGCGGCGAGCGCCTGCGCGATCAGGTTGGTGATGGTCTGCGACTTCCCCGTCCCCGGCGGCCCCTCGATCACCAGGTCGTGGTCGCGGGCGCAGGCGGCGATGGCGCGGAGCTGGCTCGAATCGGCGTCCACCACCTGGAAGGTGGACTCCGGCGGGTACTCCGCGTCCAGGTCCATGGCGCGGATCTCCGGGGGGAGGCCGATCGTCTGCCCTCCGGCGCGCCCGACCAGCCGCCGGACCAGGCGGTGCCGCGCGACGGACGGGGCATTGGCTTCCAGGTCCTTGTACATCACGAACTTCTGGAACGAGAACAGCCCCAGGTACACGTCGGTCTTCACCGACCACCCCCTGTTCCCGGCCGCCTGCTCCGCCGCCGCGGCGAAGAGCGTCTGCAGGTCGTACTCGTCGGGGAGGGGGTCCGGCAGCTCCGGGAGCGCCACGCCGCGGGGGCGCAGGTACTCCGCCAGCGCCGGGTTCACGATGGGGTCGTCCGAGGCACGCACCTCGTACCCGGCGCGCGCCGAGCGGCGCGTCAGCTCCACCGGGAGGAGCACCAGCGGGGCGCGGAGCAGCTGCTCGGAGTGCTCA
>JAFAYN010000147.1 GCA_019240375.1 Gemmatimonadota bacterium | reverse complement strand
CAGTTCTCGATTCATCGCTATGGCTATCGGTGATGATGAATACAAGGAGCATGGTCTCCGCTACACCGGACGCCACTGGTGGGGAACCCTTCGTGGAAATTTGGTGGAACCGCTTCTGGGCGCCGAGGCGGATGCTGCAGCATTCAGACTTGGTATGCACACCTTGATTAAAGGCGAAAGTGGGACTGCCATTCTGGTTGTCGCTCCGCGCTCTCCCGAAGCGCCTGCAGGGGAAAGACTTCAAGGAATCATCGAAGAAATCGCCCGTTCTGCAGCCGAGTACGCTTGGCCGCACATGCTTCCTGGCCGCACTGCCTCCATCGACCTCCAAGTTACACTGGATAAGAAACCTGTCCAGGTTCGCACTCCTGCTACCGACCCTCGCCTAAGGGTTTTCGCTGACGCATTCACGCGGTGTCAGCAGCTAGCGGAGGGCAAGCTCGAGCTTGGTGATAGCTGGCCTTGGCATCATCGTATCCTAAAATCCTCGAAGCCGGTAAAAGTTCTTGGAACACTCACGTGGCATCAAGCACTACCATCGGTTTCATCTGCGGTGGCCGATCAACCGCAGGCGCATGTAGCCCTAATCCGTAATCCACACTTCGTAGTGACATACCGGGACGTGCCCATCCATCCGTCTGGTGGGAACACCTACGGCGTTTTTCTAGGCGATCCCGATCTCGATGGGGATTATGCGGCGTCCGAAAATCAAATTCACAGCGAGTGGAAGCCTCGTAAGGGAGTCCACTTCGATCCTGCGCGACGAGTTCTCAATCAACTGAACGACGAGATTAGAGAACGGCCGAGGGTAGGGCGGACTCTTGCCGCTGGGGGAGACTCCGCCGGTGTTGTGAGCATAGCGTCTGCCCTCGGCGTTCTCCTTGATGGTCAGACGGCGATTGGCGACTCGCGCATTCCGTGGTTCCCGGAAGACCCATTCAAGAAAGATGACGGCCCAAGAAGAATGAAGTCGCGTGCGCGCATCGATTCTCCGGTGCGGCCATTGGGCACAACATCTGCGCCAACTTCTACTACGTCGGATCAGCCGTCGCGTTCTGCTGAGCTCTCGGACCGGTGCGTCGATGCCGATGATCCGTTTATTGCATCCCAGGAACCGTATCCCCTTCGATTCGAAGAGTCATCTCGCCAATGCACGGGCGGGGGGGACAGCGATCACTCGGCGCAACGCCTACGTCGCCCGAAAGCACCCGCCATCCGCCTCATCGGCGATCCGCAACTTTGCGTCTACGAGGGCGTGGTGGCTGCTGAGTATACCTTCAGACTTGGCATTGCCCGCGGACTGCGGGAGGTGACCATTTCAGCCAATCCAATAGTTTTTGTCGATGGAGGTCGGGAGACCGAAGCGCCACTTGATGCCGGCATGCCCCATGTGATTGCTTGGCGAGACCTCTCTACTGGAGATATCAACGAAAGCCCGAGGCTAGTAATTATTGAGCCAACCAATACTGATTGGTCGGTCTTGGTCTCGCAATTGCCGGACGCTGCAGTTGGCGTTGACCTTTCAGTGGAGAATTACGCGTGAGTTCCTTTGTTAGTGTTGGCTATCTTCAGCCGCAGCAGAGCAGAGTCTCTACTGGCGAGATCCACGTCATCGCTGGCGGACAAACTTTGACTGATGGCCGGATGCCTGACTGGCATTACCTGTCAGACGTTGCGGTGGAATGGCCTCTATCAGTCGACTTGCCTGGAATTAAACAAGATTGTCAGTTGCCCGATAACGCAGAAATCGGGATGGTGCTGTCATGGCGTTCTGATAGGACGAACCTCCGAGGCAGCGCCTTCACAGTTCCTGCTCATGATGGAGACAATTTGCTGCAGACCATGATTCCCGGCTCTACCGTTGGCGGCACACTCACTATCGAGATTGCGATTGTTCTGCGCTGGCCTGGCACCGAACCGTCGCCTCTTTCGCCATCCCGGCCCGGGGCGCTGCTGTGGGTTAAGTCCGAACAGCTTGTCCTTGAAGGCTCGGGGGGTAGATTCCCTACAATCACCGCCGATTTTTCTTCAGAGGGTATCGCCGGCGACGGCATCGGCCTGTGGTATTTGGATATCTCCGACTCCGACCTGCAAGCCAGCTGCACTAGTGCGGTTGCATTGTATATTAATAGCATAAACCCCGCTATCCAGGATGTGCTTGTCGCCGGCAAGGCGCGCGATTCACAGATCCTCAAATTTATGACTTATGACGTTTATCGACAACTCATGATGGTGGCGATAGGTCATGACGAGTTCGACGATCGCATCAATTATGACCGCGGTTCGCTCGGAGATGTTTTGGTGACACTCCTGCGGATATTTTTCCCGGGAAAGGATATAAGGCGGCTGCGACGGGATTTCGATCGAGCCGCGTCGGAAATCGAATCAGAGTTGCTCGCCCGAGTTTGGAGACTCCAGCAGTGATTTCGCCTGTCACCTATCCTCGGCTCCCGTCAGGGGTGGCGATGGCGATGTTGCAGGAGCAGAGGCATCTTGGCGTCGAAGACCTTGGCCGCGGCATCGTGACGTCTCACCCTAAGCAGGAGTGGCATCCAACCATCCCTAGCAGGGTTACGCGGGAAGATCTCAGCGAGTTGCGATCTGGCTCATTGGGCTTGGCCGTAAAGCATGGTTTTCCGGAAGCGCAGCCTCGTGGCGGCCACACGAAGTTTGACCAGCAACTTGCTGTTTATCTTTACGGGCAGATGAACCTTGTTCCTGCCGAGGCGGCCGTTGGTGGCATGTGGTCGTTCATGTCGCTCGTCCTACTCCCTGATATCGCGGCTTGGCGCTATCCGGACCGCCACCGGCAGCGGTTCATCGGTAGCGACACCATGATCGGGACGTCCAATAGACACGTGTTTTGCAGACTGTGGGCTAGGGCTTACGTGTTCGGTCCAAACCTCTTGGTGCGCCTAGTTGAGGACAACTTTGAGGGCTTGTGGGGACGACCTAACATTGGCGGTAACGTCCGCCTAGCCCGCGCCATTGCGGCCACGATGGTGCGAATCGACACTGAACGTAAGGTCACGAACTCGCAGGAACTCCTCCGGGAAGCTTTGAAGCGAATCCGTCGGCTTGCCTACATCATCAGCTTTAATGGTCTAGAAGGCGATGAGCTCAGGGACCTCCTTTACGATGTCTTCACAGCAAGTGCTGACGCCCTTCAGCGGCAAATTTATTAGTCTATCGGATCCATTAGTTCATAGATGGCGATCGCAGATCCGGATGTGTATGCCATCATGACCTAATTTTCCTATTGAACATTCAAGGCGCAGATACTCAGTCTTCAGTGAATCTGCCGCCCACCCTCCCCCCAGAACGGCTTCCGCAGCGCCTTCTTATCGATCTTCCCCGCCGCCGTCTTCGGCAGCTCCGTCACGACATGCACCGCCTTCGGCACCTGATGCGCCCCCTTCACCTCCCGCACCGTCTTCCGAACCTCCTCCACGTCCACGACCTCCCCAGGCCGCGCCGCCACGAACGCCGTCACCGCCTCACCCCACCGCTCATCCGGCACCCCAATAACCGCCACCGCCGACACACCCCTGCACCCTGAGATCACATCCTCGATCTCCCTCGGATACACGTTGAACGCCCCCGACACGATCACGTCCTTCTTCCGGTCCACCAAGTACAGGAAGCCCTCCGAATCCCGCACCCCCAGATCCCCGGTATGCAGCCACCCACCCGCCAGCGCCGCTGCCGTCTCCGACGACCGCCCGTGATACCCCGCCATCACCACCGGAGACCGCAAACACACCTCCCCGACCTCCCCAGCCGGCAGCACCGAACCGTCCTCCCCAAGCACCTCCACCCGCGCCCCAGCCACCGCCCGCCCACACGACGCCAGCAACCCAGATCGCCCCACCGGGTCGTGCTCGTCCTTCCGCAAGCTCGTACACATCCCGAGGCACTCCGTCTGCCCGTACCCCTGCATCAGCACCGGCCCGAACTCCTCCAGCGCCTCCGCAATCCGCGCCGGAGCCATCGGCGCTGCCCCGTACAGCACCGTCTCCAGCGATGACAGATCACACCTTCCTGGCGACGCATGGTCGAGCATCGCGTACAGCATCGTCGGCACCACGAACGCGTAGTTGATCCGCTCCCGGGTCACCGCATCCAGCCAAGCCGCCGGATCGAACGACTGCTGTAGCACCACCGTCCCGCCCCGGCACAGCGTCGGCAAGATCGGCAGCGACCCCGCGTGCGTAATCGGCGAGGTCAGCAGGAACCGTGGCCGCTCCGGCAGCCCCCACGAGCACGTCAACGTGTACGTCTCGGCCACCAGCGCCCGGCTTGGCACCATGACCCCCTTGGGCTTCCCCGTCGTCCCACCCGTGTACTGCAGCCACGCCGTTTCGTCTTCACCCGCAGGCCCACGCGACAGCCGAATACCCGGCGACGAAGCCGCCAGCGTCAGCAAATCCTCACCCACCGACGAAGGCCCCAGCGACAGCAACGAACCGATTCCCGGGCATCGCTCCACCAGCGCCACCCCAGTCTCCGCAAACCGAGGATGCACGACCAGCAACCCAATCCCCGCGTCCTCGCACACATACGCGTGGTCGCTCACCGACCCCAGCGGATGCAGCCCGGTATACGTCGCGCCCACCAGATACGCCGCCGCCTGGAGCAGCCACACCTCGGGCATGTTCGGGCTCAGCGCGGCCACCGCGCTCCCCGGCCCGATCCCGCGCTCCGCCAGCACCCGCACGAACCGGCTGATCGTGTCCGCCGTCTGCGCATACGTGACCCGCTGCGCCCCGAGCACGAACGCCTCGCGATCACTAAACCGCCCCAGCGCCTCGACGATCAGATCCCCAACCGTCAGCCCAGCCGACCGCACCACAACGACCTCCTAACCCACAGACAAGGGCGGCGCACTCTGGAACATCACCCGGTCCGCCACCCCCTCGTACCGCTGCCGCGCCCGCACCACCGCCTCGTCCCACGTCGGCGCGATCACGCAAAACTCATCCAGCACCTCGTCCGGCACGACAGCCCCCATCGCCGCAGCGTCCCCCGAACGCACGAGCCCCCGGAGCTTGTCACCCAGCGCCCCCCATCCGTGCAGCTCCAGCACCGGCCTGTACGCCGGCGTCGACGCATAAAACGCGATCTGCCGCCGCACCGCCTCCCGCGACGCCGGCCCAGCCTCCACACCCGAAGCCGACTCCACGATGCACAGCACCGTCACCGACAGCCCGAACCCCGCCCGCGATCGCCCCGCCTCACCCTGCCCCCGCGCGATCGCCGGCTCCGCCACCGTCCGCAAATACTCAAGCGTGTGGATCGGATGAACCAGCGCCCCATCCGCGACCGCCCCCGCCGCCTCGAACATCTGCGTCCCCAGCGCCGCCAGATAAAGCAACGGCGGCCCCGAGTCCAGCGGCCCCGGATTCACCGCGTCCGGCAGGTAATCCAACTGGTAGTACGAACCCGAAAACGACAGCGGATGCGTCCCCTGAAACGCCCCCCACACATGCCGCACCGCCTGCGCATACTCCCGCAGCCGCGCCGCCGCCGGCGCAAACGGAGCCGAGAACCGCCGCTCCACATGCCGCCGCACCTGCGACCCCAGCCCGAGCACAAACCCACCGCCCGTAGCGCGCTGGAGATCCCACGCCGCCACCGCCGTCACCATCGGACTCCGCGGAAACGCCAGCGCCACCGACGTCCCCAGGTCCAGCGAAGACGCACGAAACGACGACCCACGCGACGCAGCAGCCACCGCCAGGCACTGAAATGGATCCGCCGTCGACTCCGCCACGAACAGCCCGTCGAACCCGCCCGCCTCCGCCTGCCGCACCCGCTCCGCCATCTCGTCCTGCCGCGGGTGATATAGATACAGATCGAATTTCACCGCAAGACTCCAAGTCACACCGCGAACGAATACCCGCCATTGACCGGATACGTCTGCCCGGTAATCCACCCCGCCGCATCCGACGCCAGGAAGAGAATCAGCGCCGCCGCATCCGATGGCTCCCCAAGCCGCCGGATCACATAACTCCGCAGCATCCCCTTCACCAGCTCCGCGTCCTCCAGAGCAGACGAAACCCCCGGCGTCCGCACCGACCCGAGCGCCACGCAGTTCACCGTCACGCCGAACCGTCCCGCCGCCTTGGCCAGCGCCCGCGTGAACCCCGCCGCCCCAGCCTTCGCGCCGCTGTACACGGCCAGGTTGGGCTCCCCGACGCGTCCCGCGTCCGAGATCACCGTGATCACTCGCCCGCGCCGCCGCTCCACCATCCCGGGCAGCGCCGCGCGCGAGCAGTTCAGCACCCCGTAGAAGTTGGTCCCCAGCCACGGCTCCCACTCCTTCGGCTGCGTCTCCCAGAACGGGGGAGCGGGCCGCATCGGGTCCAGTACCGGCCCGGCGTTCCCCGCGTTGTTGACCAGCACGTCCACCTCGCCGACCGACGCCACCATCGCCTCGACCGCCTCGAAATCCGTCACATCGCACGTGTAAGCAGAAGCCGTCCCACCCGCCGAACGGACTTCCGCCACCACCCCCTCAGCCCGGTCAGTATGAAAGTCGTTCACCGCCACCGCGGCCCCGTGCCCCGCGCAGTACAGCGCCACCTGCCGTCCCACGCCCTGGCCTGCCCCGGTCACCAGCACCGTCCGTCCCGCCAAGCTCAGCAGCTCATCCACGACCCACACCCTTCACACCGGAATCCACGAACTGCGGCGCCCGCTTCTCCGCGAACGCCCGCAACCCCTCGGCGAAATCACCCGACCGCATGTACTCCGCGGCCCACTCCCGCTCCCGCCGCAGCCCCACCTCCCGCGGCACGTCCATCCCCGCAGAAACCAGCTCCTTCATCCCCGCGAGCCCCAGCGCGCTCTTCCCCGCGATGGAGTCCACCAGCGACGACACCGCATCCACCAGCTCGGCGTCCGGCACTAGGCACGTCACCAAATCCGTCCCCGCCAGCTCCGCCGCAGGCACCGACGCCCCCGTGAACATCAGCTGCTTGGCCCGCGAAATCCCCACCCGCCGCGGCAGCCGCACCGTCGCCCCGCCCGCCGGGAACATCCCGTAGTTCGCATGCGCGTCCCCGAACACCGCCGAACGTCCCGCCACCACAGATCGCAGCACAGCACCAGCTCCAGCCCGCCAGCCAGCGCCGCCCCCTGCACCGCCGCGATCACCGGCTTGGAAAACGCCTCCACCCGCGAGAACAGCGCTCCCAGCCGAGACACCAGCTCCGAAGACCCCAGCACCTCCTTCAGGTCCGCCCCCGCGCAGAACGCCCGCCCCTCCGCAGCGATCACCACCGCCCGCACGCCGTCATCAACAGCCGCCTCATCCAGACCACGCTCCAGCCCGGCCACTATCGAAGAGTTCAAAGCGTTCAGCGCCCCAGGCCGGTTCAACCACAGCCACAACCCGCTGCCATGCCGCTCCACCCGCACCGCCGAGGCAGCCATCACGACCCGCTCAGGATCGTCACGACACAAGCCGCCGGATCCGGATGCAGGTACCCGCCCGCGTTCTCCGCCAGCCCGACCCGCGCTCCTGGGACCTGCCGGTCACCTGCCTGACCACGCAACTGCGTCACCAGTTCCACCAGCTGCGCGCACCCCGTCGCCCCGACCGGATGCCCGCGCGAGACCAGCCCGCCGTCCGGGTTGACCGGCACCCGCCCGCCCAGCGCGGTCGCCCCCGAGGCCAGCAGCTTCGGCCCCTCACCCGGCCCGCACAGCCCCAGCTCCTCGTACATGACCAGCTCGGCCGGCGCCGCCGCGTCGTGCACCTCCACCACGTCCAGGTCCTCGGGCCCGAGCCCCGCCTCCTCGTACGCCGCCGCCACCGCCCGCCGCTCCAGCGTAGCGGAGACGTCGGCCGCCGACACACCCGGCCCAGCCACCCCCGACCGCAACGCACAAGCCCGCACCCGCACCGCCCCTTCCGGCGTTTCCGCGGAAACGTCCACTGCCCGCAGCACCAGCGCGGCGCCCCCGTCCGCGATCGGCGAGCACATCAGCGTGGTCAGCGGCCCCGCCACCGCCCGGCTGCCCAGGACCTCGTCCCGGCTCAGTGCCCGGCGGTACTGGGCGTTCGGGTTCAGCGCCCCGTGCGCCGAGTTCTTCACCGCCACGTCCGCGAAGTCCGCCGCCGTCGCCCCCGACCGCGCCTGATAAGCCGCCGCGACCCGCGCATACACCGCCATGAAAAACGACGCCGTGTTCCCGCCCAGCTCCGCCGCTACCTCACCCAGCCGCGCCACATCGACCGCGCCGGTCATCGCAGCCAGGATCTCCCCGGTTGGCCGCCCCGACATCTTCTCGGCCCCGCAGACCACCACCGTGTCGTACATCCCCGAACGGATCCCGGCCAGCCCCACGTGCAATGCACTCGACGACGTCGCGCAGGCGTTCTCCACGTTGATCACCGGCACCCCGCCCAGCCCCGCCTCCGCGGCCGTCAGCTGTCCCCGGATCATCTCCTGTCCGTCCAGCACCCCGGCCATCGCGTTGCCGTGCACCACCAGCCCCACGTCCGCGGCCGCCAGCCCCGCGTCGGCCAGCGCCATCGCGATCGCGTCCGCCCCGAGGGACCGCACCGTCGCGCCCGCCTGCTTCCCGAACGGGGTGATCCCCACCCCGACCACATCCACCTGCCGCACTGCCCACCACCTTATTTCTTAACTGACTAGTAAAGAAATAAACATGGCCAGAATAGACTTGTCAAGAGACACATCACCCGAGGGGAGCTCAGTGGGCAGGTCGCGCGCCATCGACACCCAGGCCCTGGTCGCCGCAGCGGCCAAGGTCTTCGAACGCCGCGGCTACGCCGACGCCACCCTCGACGACATCGCCGCCGAAGCAGGTGTCAGCAAGCCCACCGTCTACCAGTACGTCCCGTCCAAGCAGCGCCTGCTGGAGATCATCGTCGAGCAGGCCATCTACCCCCTGCGCGACGGCATCGAGCAGATCCTGGAGAGCGATAAAACGGCGGGGGAGAAGCTAACCGCCTACGTCCACCTGCACGTGAACGCCGCCATCCGCTATCAGCCCTACTACGTTGTCCTGATGGCCGACCAGCATCAGCTGTCACCCCAAGGCCTGCGCAGCTATCAGTCCTGGGCTCGTCAGGTGAACCACGCCACCGAGCAGCTCCTCCAGCAGGGCATCAACGAAGGCCTGGTCCGAACGGACATCGACGTGCCCGTCATCACCAACCTCCTCAACAGCGCCCTGATCTCCATCGCCCGCTGGTACCGCCCCGCCGACCGCCTCAAGCCCACCCAAGTCGCCGACCAGGTCATGACCCTCCTGCATGGCCTCCTGATCTGAGCACTCCGGGGTCGGCGCACCCCTATCACGGTGGCGGCTCGGCAAGCTTCGCGTGCATCCACGGGTACGGGTCACGAAGTGGCTTCCGCTCAGTCCGGAGCTGCTCCCGGATCTGCCGCAGCGGCTTGGCGGCCGCGTAGTAGCGGCCCCGGCCTTTGCCGTACGGGGTAAGAAGTCCTGCTGAGGTCAGGGCAGCCAGATCCCTGGTGGCAGTCTGCTCGGTGACATTGGTCCGCTTGATATAGCCACCCCGGCGCACTCGGTATCCGAGTACGGCATCGAACATTGCATCCAGCGTTCGGTCGGGAAGACCGCGTTCCACAGCGAGCCGGTCGAGCTCGCCCCAAATGACCCCCGCTTCGTCGACACGACGCGCCACCGTCTGAGCTTGCATGTGGTGGGCCCGCAGGTTGAACGACAACCAGAGGTCCGCGTCGGCGCGCGGCTGCCATGACCCATGTCCCGTGTGAGCTAGCACGCTGTAGTAGTCATCGGTATTGGCGCCGAGCCATTCCTCAATGCTGGCGAATTCTGGTTCGCCAATATCTGATCGGGTCAGCACTAGCGTCGCGAGAGCGCGTGCCATCCGCCCGTTCCCGTCCCGGAACGGATGGATCATCACCAAGTTCAAGTGCGCCATCGCGGAACGAACCACCGGATCGGTGTTCAGCCCGGTGTGCAAACTTTCCACCAGGGCGTCCACGAGCGCAGGTACCCCGCCTGCGTCGGGCGCTTCGTAGACCACCAGATCCCGCCGCTCATCATGGACGTATATCGGCCCCTTCCGGTAACGGCCCGGGGACTTCGACAGGTCGTGGCTGAGCATCATGTAGTGCATGGCGCGGATCTCGGTGGCGTCGAACGTGGCGTAGTCCGTGTCACCCATCGCCAGGACATAGCCGAGAGCCTGACGGTACCCCTGGATCTCCAGAAAGGTCTTCTCGTCTGCGCTGATCGGCTCCTCGCCGTCGATCGCGGCGGCCGCATCATCCTCGGCGACTTCATAACCCTCGATGCTGTTCGAACCCTGGATCGCGCGTGCCAGCGCCGACCGCCGAATCACACCTTCCCAGCGTCGCGGCGTACGGAGAACATGACGGAGATCCCTGCGCATCCAATGGATCTCGCCAAGTGCCGCTTCATCGTCGCTCGTCAGGGCAGGCGCTGTGTAAAGAGGACGATGATGCGATGATATGTTCATCTAGTCATTCTATGGCTTCGATGACTAGTTAAACTAGTCATCGACTCATGACCGGTCGACCTTATCTCGAATGTCACCCCTCGCCTCTACGATGCATTCGTGAGCGCACTACCCTCCGGGAACCGCGACCCGCATGAGCTCATTCACCTCGGCGGCGAGACAGCCGTTGTCGTGCCCGTTGACGAGTACCGCAAGCTCAAAGCGCTCGAACTCCGCGCTTCAGCTGATGACCTCGACGCGGCCGAAGCGGACGCCGTGATGCAGGCGCACCGTGAGTGGGTAGTTGCGGGACGGCCCGGCGCGACCTCTCACGAC
>JAFAYN010000075.1 GCA_019240375.1 Gemmatimonadota bacterium | reverse complement strand
CGCCCACACGTAGCCGCCGAACAGGGCGGTGAGCCCCCCGAGCTGCACCGGCTTCCAGATGGACAGGCCGGACAGGACGATCAGCGCCCCCACCAGCGGCATGGCGAAGTAGGCGGGCTTCTGCAGCGCGTTGTACTTTCCCTGGCGGGGGTGGTCGCGCCGCAGGAAGAGGTAGAAGCGCACCATCTGCCAGGCGTCGCGCGAGTCGCCGCGCCGGGGGGCCAGGGTGCGCCACTCGCCGTGCAGGTAGATGAAGCCCAGGTACAGGAGGCCGTTGAGCACCAGCAGCCACATCGCGGCGAAGTGCCAGTTGCGCGCCCCGCCCAGCCACGCGCCGAAGGTGAGCCAGTGGGGGGCGCCGGTCCCCTCCCAGGGCCAGCAGCAGAAGCTCCCCCCACGCCGCGCGAAGCGGGGGTAGGCGTTGAAGATCCGCAGCCCCGAGCCGACCATGACCAGCAGCGCGGCCACGTTCACCCAGTGCGTGAGGCGGACCACCCAGTGGTGCCGTTTCGTTTCCATACGCTCCCCTGCCGCACGTCCGCGACGGTTACGGCCGAACCAGCCCCTCCGCAGCACGATCCGGTCCAGCCTATAAACGTGGAAATCGTGGCGACAATATGTTATATTTGTCGTAGAAATCTATCCACAGCATACCCCTTTCCGGGAGGCCGCCATGGAACACCCCTTCGAGACCGACCAATGGCCCGTGATCCGGGCGCGCGACTTCACCCACGTCACCGAGAAGCGCAAGGTGCGGGTGATCGTGATCCACTCCATGGAGGCGCCCGAGAGCGCGAAGACGGCGGAGAACGTCGCCCGCTACTTCCAGGAGCCGGACTACTCCTCGTCGGCGCACCTGTGCATCGACAGCGACAGCATCGTGCAGTGCGTGTACGACAACGACGTGGCCTTCGCGGCGCCGGGGGCCAACCACGACGGGATCCAGCTGGAGCTGGCCGGCTACGCCAGCCAGACGCCGCAGCAGTGGCTGGACCCGTACGGGATCCTCCTGCTGAACAACGCCGCGAACGCCGCCGCGCAGTACTGCCTCAAGTACGACATCCCGGTGCGCCGCCTCACCAACGCGCAGCTCGGGGACGGCACATCGAAGGGGATCGTGTCGCACTCGCAGGTCTCGGAGGTGTTCCGCAAGTCCGACCACATGGACCCGGGGAAGGGGTTTCCCTGGGACCACTTCCTGGAGCGTGTGGCCTTCCACCGCGCGGCGCGGCTGAAGAAGCTGGGGGGCGGCTGAGCCCGGTGTCGGGAAGTGCGCGACCCGGGCGGACGGGGTGTTGACAGCCCCGATCCACCCGTTTATCCTCAGCGGTAAGATTTTCATCCCTGGACGAAACCAGACCCGACTCACGATGTTCGCCGTCCGCCTCACCATGTGGTGCATGTGTCACGCCGGTTCTCCCGCGGGAGAAGCGGACGGGCACCCGTGCACCCGTGCGGTGAACGGATGAGCTGACCGAGACACACTCGGAGCTCGCAGCCCGGCCCTCTCCCACGAGAGGGCCGGGCTTTTTTCATGTCCATGTACAACGCAGACGAACTGAAAGGATAGAACACAGATGCCGATCACCGCCGAACGTCCGCTCGCCATCTACTACGAGCACCCCGAGTGGTTCAAGCCGCTCTTCGCCGAGCTGGAGTGCCGGGGGATCCCGTACGTGAAGCTCCACGCCGGGAGCCACCGCTACGACCCGGCCGACACGCCGGAGTACTCGCTGGTCTTCAACCGGATGAGCCCTTCCGCCTACCTGCGCGGGCGCGGGAACGCCGTGTTCTACACCCTGTCGTGGCTCGACCACCTGCGCCGCCGCGGCGTGAAGGTGATCAACGGCTACGACGCCTTCGTAAACGAGACCAGCAAGGCGCGCCAGCTCGACCTGCTGGAGGAGCTGGGGCTCCCCTACCCGCGGGCCCGGGTCATCAACCACGCCGACGAGGCCCCCGCCGCGGCCGAGGGGCTGCGCTTCCCGGTGGCGGTGAAGCCCAACATCGGCGGGAGCGGCGCGGGAGTCCGGCGCTTCGACTCGCCGGAGGAATTGCGGGCCGCGGCGGAGTCGGGCGGGCTGGAGCTGGGGATCGACTCCACGGCGCTGGTGCAGGAGTTCATCCCGCAGGAGGAGAGCCGCATCGTCCGCGTGGAGGTGCTGGGCGGCGAGTACCTGTACGGGATCCGCATCTACACCCCCGGCAACTCCTTCGACCTGTGCCCCGCCGACGTGTGCCAGCGGGTGGACGGGGTGGAGCTGGACGCGCAGATCTGCGCGGTGGACGCCCCCAAGCGCGGGCTGCGGGTGGAAGGGTACGAGCCCCCCGCCGAGGTCCGCGAGCAGGTGGAGCGGATCATGAGGGCGGCGAGCATCGACGTGGGCGGGATCGAGTACATGGTCGACGCGCGCGACGGGCAGCTCTACTACTACGACGTCAACGCCCTTTCCAACTTCGTGGCCGACGCCCCCAACGTGGTGGGCTTCGACCCGTTCGCGCGCCTGGTGGACTACCTGGTGAGGGAGGCCGAGTAGCCATGCGATTCGGATTCTGGCTCCCGGTCTTCGGCGGGTGGCTCCGCAACGTGGACGACGAGGGGATGGAGGCGAGCTGGGACTACGTCCGCCGCCTGGCGCAGCGCGCCGAACGGATCGGGTTCGACCTGTCGCTGGTGGCCGAGCTGAACCTGAACGACATCAAGGGGGTGGACGCTCCCTCGCTGGACGCCTGGAGCACCGCGGCGGCGCTGGCCGCCGTGACCGAGCGGCTGGAATTGATGGTGGCGGTGCGCCCCACCTTCCACGCCCCCGCGCTCCTGGCCAAGCAGGCCGCCAACATCGACCGGATCAGCGGCGGAAGGCTGTCGCTGAACGTGGTCTCCTCCTGGTGGGCCACGGAGGCCCGCAAGTACGGGGTGCAGTTCGACCAGCACGACGACCGCTACGCCCGCACCTCCGAGTGGCTGGACGTGGTGGACGGGATGTGGCGGGAGCCGGTCTTCTCCCACTCCGGGAAGTACTACCAGGTGGAGGAGGGGATCCTGGAGCCCAAGCCGCTGCGGAAGCCGCGCCCCACCCTGTACGCCGGCGGTGAGTCGCCCGCCGCGAAGGACCTCATCTCGCGCAAGTGCGACGCCTGGCTCACCCACGGCGACCCGCCGGAGACCATCGGCGCCAAGGTGGCCGACATGCGTGGGCGGAGGGAAAAGCTGGAGCTCCCCCCCATGCACTTCGGCGCCGCCGGGTACGCGGTGGTCCGCGCCACCGAGGAGGAGGCGCGCCAGGAGGTGCTGCGCATCACCGACGTGCGCCAGAGCGCCAAGGGGTTCGCCAACTACCAGGACTGGATCAACAACACGCAGCTGGAGCAGCGCGTGAGCATGGAAGACTACTCCGTCTCCAACCGCGGCCTCCGCTCCGGGCTGGTGGGCACCCCCGAGCAGGTCGCCGAGAAGATCCTGGAGTTCGAGCGTGCCGGCCTTGACCTCCTCCTCCTGCAGTTCTCGCCGCAGCTGGAGGAGATGGAGCGCTTCGCCGAGGAGGTGATCCCGCTGGTGAACGGGGCCGGAGTGGCCTGAGCAGGGGGGAAGGAGCCGAACACACCCGCAGTTCCCCTCCCCCAGACCTTTGCGGAGGGAGACGCGCCCGGTAGTTTGGGCGTGGCTCCCTCCGGGGCGGGGAGACCGCCAGCAGTTCCGGCGGGCTCACCGGCCCCGCGGAAGAGACGGACGGCGGTATCGTCCGGCTCTGGAGCGGCCCCCAACGCGCAAAGGCCAAATTGGAATCCACGACCGACCCCACCGACCGCATCGCCCGGCAACTCCGCTTCGTGGTGGAGATCGACAGGCTGAAGCGCGTCCTCCGCCAGACGCTGATCACCGACGCCTCCCGCCGCGAGAACAGCGCCGAGCACTCCTGGCACCTGGCGATCATGGCCGCGCTGATGTACGAGCACGCGGCCGAGCCGGTGGACGTGCTCCACACGGTGAAGATGGTGCTGGTGCACGACATCGTGGAGATCGACGCCGGCGACACCTTCGGCTACGACACCGCCGGCCACCTGGACAAGGAGGAGCGGGAAAAGAGGGCCGCCGACCGCATCTTCGCCCTCCTCCCGGAAGACCAGGCCGGGGAGCTGCGCGCCCTGTGGGACGAGTTCGAGGCCGGCGCCACCCCCGAGGCTCGCTTCGCCCTGGCGATGGACCGCATCCAGCCCCTCCTCAACAACTTCCACACGCAGGGCGGGACCTGGAAGCAGCACGGGATCACCCGCGAGCAGGTGCTGAAGCGGATGGACCCGATCCGCACCGGGGCCCCGCCTCTCTGGCCGTACGTGCTGCGGATCGTCGACGAGTCGTGCGCCGCAGGCTACATCCCCGAGCCGCCCGTGCAGGAGGAGGAGCCGATCGTCGCCGGAGAAGGGTGAGCCATCCCCGCCGGTGCATCCACGCGATCTACCCGATCCACACGCCACGGCGATCCCGGAGGTCCCGATGAGCACCCCCGAAGCGGCTGGCTCCGTGCGTCCCCTCCCGTTCGTGCCGCTGGAGTTCCGCCGGATCCCGCCCGCGGAGTCGCTGGAGCGGGCGCGGGCCTTCTACGAGGAGATGAACCGCCGCCGCACCACGCGCCACTTCTCCAACGACCCCGTCCCGCGCGAGCTGATCGAGTACGCCATCCGTACGGGTGGGACCGCTCCCTCGGGAGCGCACCAGCAGCCGTGGACCTTCGTGGCCGTTTCCGACCCGGAGCTGAAGCGGAGGATCCGCGAGGCCGCGGAAGCGGAGGAGCACGACTTCTACCACGGCAAGGCGCCGCCCGAGTGGCTGGAAGCCCTCCTCCCGCTGGGGACCGACGAGCACAAGCCGCACCTGACCGACGCGC
>JAFAYN010000107.1 GCA_019240375.1 Gemmatimonadota bacterium | reverse complement strand
CGCCGGGCTGCTCTTCCTTGTTCGCCATGTTCTGGGGGGTACCCCCCTCGACGCCCTTGGAGGTGCCGCCCGCGACGCCGACGCCGGTGAAGTCCTTGACGTCGACGGCCTTCTGGTTCGGGTCGACGTCGGGGATCTTCGGGGGCGGGTTCTCAGGCGGAACCAGCTCCTGGAAGCCCTTGGCTACCGGAGGCGGAGCCTTCTCCTCGGGAGGAGGTGGTGGCGGCGGCTCAGGCTTGGGAGGCTCGGGCTCGGGCGGCTTCTGCTGCTCGACCTCCATGTACTGGACCATCTCTTCCTTCACCTTCTTCCCGACTTCCGTGTGCTCGCTGGCGTACGCGGCTCCCCACAGGAGGCCGACGTGCGCGAGCACGGAGACCACAAGCGTCTTCGTCGACAACACTTTGGTCTTCCGCCCTTCCGACGACACTAGCTTGTTGAACATGCGGTACCCCCCTTACACAGAGCTGGTTGGAGCCGGCTGTGGTTCTGGCGGCGCTTCAGGCTCTTGCCGGCTCCCCGTCGGCTGAACAGGTGAGTCGCGCCAGCGCGCTGCGGGCGAACAGCGCTATGCTACCCTCGGACCACTCCCCCTGGAATCGCGCGATCCGACTAGCGAACGTTAGATCGAAAGCTCCCCCCCAGCGGCCGCCCTCAGGGACGGAATCCGGACGAAATCTTGTTGCAGGGGAAAATATTCCAAAGGGTTCCTGTAACCTGTAGAACGGGCCGGAGAAAGTCAAGTCGACCCTCCCCCCGGCCGGTTCCACGTGCGTATCGACCCCGTAACGGCCGGGAAGATCCCCGCTCATGCGCAGAAAATCGGACACTTTTTCCAGGAGATACGCGGCTTTCCGTGATCCCGCGACGATGCGGACGGGCCCCCTCGTGCACCGGCCCACGGACAGGTCCTGAATGTATACTTATTCACCAAAATCGCAAATTACGCAGCCTAACCCGCACCATGACATCCCGACGCAGGCTCCTCGCTCCGGGACGGACGCTGGACCGGCATGTGGGTTGCTGGTACGCAGGACTCCCGCCCTCCGGCAGGCGCATCCCTAACCCGCGTTCCCTCTTGGATCCCACTCACCCCTTCGACCCGCTCCTGGACGCCGTTTCCGACGGGATCGTCGTGGTAGGCTCCGACTGGCGCGTCCTGTTCCTCAACCCGGCGGCTTCGTCGCTGTTCGGGGTGCGGCGGGAGGAGGTGGAGGGCACGGCGCTGGGCGAGGGCCCGTTCAACCCGCCGCCGGGACGGATGGAGTTCTACCGCGAGGTGGTGGCGACGGGGACGCCCGGCACCCTGGAGGGGGTGCTGCTGGAGGCCCCGGAGTTCCGGCACCGGACCTTCCGGGTGGAGGCTCGCCCATACGGAACCGGAGGGATCGCCATCCTGTTCCGGGACGATTCGCGCGAGGCGGCGCTCCGCGACGAGGTGCGGTGGCTGGCCGAGGACGTCCGCGAGCGCAACGCCTACCTGGAGCAGCAGGCCGCGGAGCTGGAAACGCTCAACGGGGAGCTGGGGACCTCGGAGGCACGGCTCCGGGCGGTGATCGATTCGTCGCTCGACGCGGTGGTGGTCACCGACGAGGGCAGCGTGGTCATGGAGTGGAGCCGCCAGGCGGAGGTCCTGTTCGGCTGGCCGGCGCACGAGGCGATCGGGCGGACGCTGGGCGAGACCATCATCCCCCCCCAGCACCGCGAGGCGCACGACCGGGGGATCCGGCGCTACCTGGCGACGGGCGAGGGGCCGATCCTGAACCGCCGGATCGAGATCACCGCCCTGCGGCGCGACGGGAGCGAGTTTCCCGTGGAGCTGACGGTGGCACACGGGAGATGGGGACACCGGACGATCTTCAGCGCCTTCATCCGCGACCTGACGGAGCGGAAGCGGGCGGAGCGGCGCCAGGCCGCGCAGCACGCGGTGACCCGGGTCCTGGCGGAGTCGGCCGCGCTGGAGGTGGCGACGCCGGAGATCCTGCGCGCGGTCGGCGAGGAGCTGGGGTGGGACGTGGCGACGCTGTGGCTGGTGGACCGGGAGTCGCACAGGCTCCGCTTCGTGGACGCGTGGTACGCGCCGGAGGTGCGGGTGGACGTCTTCGACGGGGTGGACCGGGAAAGCTCCTTCGCGCCGGGGGAGGGGCTCCCGGGGCGCGTATGGGAAACGGGGAAGCCGGTCTGGATCGAGGAGGTGGCGGAGGACCCCGACTTTCCCCGCGCCCGCGCGGCCGCGCGGGACGGGCTGCACACCGGGCTCGCCTTCCCCATCCTGCTGGAGTCGGAGACGTTGGGGGTGGTGGAGCTCTTCGCCCGGGAGCGGCGCGCCTGCGACGACGACATGCTCCGGACGCTGGCGGGGATCGGGAGCAGCCAGATCGGCCAGTTCATCGAGCGGAGGCGCGCCGCGGAGGAGGTGCGCCGGCTGAGCGAGGACCTGCAGCGCCGCTACGCCGACCTCGCGGAGGCGAACCGGGCCAAGGACCGCTTCCTCGCCATCATCTCGCACGAGCTGCGCACCCCGCTCAACGCCATCCTGGGCTACACCGAGCTCCTGGACGCCGGGATCTCGGGAGAGGTGACGGAGGCGCAGCGGAACCAGCTGGAGCGGATCCGCTCCAGCGGCCGGCACCTGCTGGACCTGATCAACGACGTGCTGGACGTGGTCCGCGCCGACGCGGGGCGGCTGGAGGTGCAGGTGCAGCCCCTCCCGCTCGGCGCCACCCTCCGGGAAGCGGTCGCGCTGGTCCGCCCGCAGGCGGAGGCGAAGGGGCTGGAGCTGAAGGTGGAGGGAGGGGACGAGGAGATCCCCCGGGTGCAGGCCGACCCGCGCCGGCTCCGGCAGGTGCTGGTGAACCTCCTGTCCAACGCGGCCAAGTTCACGGACCGCGGCGGGGTCGTCGTCCGCTGCGGAGTCGCGGACGACGGGGCGGTGTTCGTCGCGGTCCGGGACACGGGGATCGGGATCGCGCCGGAGAAGCTCCCCAACCTGTTCTCGGAGTTCTACCAGGCGGACGACGACCTGACCCGCAGGCACGGCGGGACCGGGCTGGGGCTGGCGATCTCCCGCAGGCTGGCGCGCCTGATGGGGGGCGACGTCACCGTGGATTCCCGGCCGGGGGAGGGATCGACCTTCACCCTGACCCTCCCGCCCTCCCCGGGGGAGCCCGAGGACCTGGGGACCTGGAGCCGGGAGGAGTGGGCCGAGGCGGGGAAGCGGAACCCCGCGCTGGCACGGGTGGGGGCGGCCCTGGAGAGCGGAGGAAGCCGGATCGCCGCGCGGCTGGGGGTGCGCCTCCGCTCGGACCCGGCGACGCCCCGCGCGCACGAGATCGACGAGGCGATGCTGGAGGACCACCAGGGGATCTTCCTGTCGGACGTCGGACGGTCGCTGGTGCTCCTGGGGGAGGAGGGGCAGCCCGCGGTGCTCCGCGACGGGTCGGAGATCCAGCGCCTGATCTCGGAGCTGCACGGGGCGCAGCGCTGCCGGCTGCGGTGGGCGGAGGCGGAGATCCGCCGGGAGTTCCAGCTCCTCCTCGAGGAGGTGGTAGCGGAGCTGGAGAGCGTGGCCGCGGAGCCGGGAGGCCGGGAGGCGATGGAGCTGGTGGGCCGCCTCCTCGACCACGCGGAGCACGTCAGCATCCGCGGGTTCCGGGCGGCCAGCCAGGACGGGGAGTGAGGCGGAGCCCCGGCTACCCCTCCGCGCGTGGAGGAAGCCCCGCGAGGGACTGGCCGAACCGGGGCGGAGGGATCAGATTGGTCGCTCGGCCCCGCTGCTCTCCCCCTCCCCCGCTGGCCGCATGACCCGATCCGCCGCCCCCTCCGCGCTGACCGACCGCCAGGTGGAGGTCGAGACCCCCGAACACGTCGCCATCGGCTACGACCTGGCCGACCTGGGCTCGCGCTTCGCCGCGCTCCTGATCGACGGGTTCCTGGTCGTCTGCGGGATGCTGGTGCTGGCCGTGGGGCTCCCCCTGCTGTTGTTCGCGTTCGGGGCGCCGGGGTGGTTCGCCAGTGTGGGGTGGGCGGTGGTGACGCTGCTGCTGTTCGCCTGGACCTGGGGGTACTTCGTGTACTTCGAGGGGCTGCGTGACGGGCAGACGCCCGGGAAGCGGCGGATGAGCCTGCGGGTGGTGCACGACGGCGGGTACCCGGTCACGGTGCGCGGCGCCGCCGTCCGCAACCTGCTGCGCCTGGTGGACATGCAGCCCGGCGTCACCTGGCTGGCGGGGGGCGCGGCCATGATGCTCCACCCGCGCACCAAGCGGCTGGGCGACATGGCGGCGGGGACGGTGGTGGTGCGGGAAAGGACCGGGACTCTCCTCCCGGAAGAGGCGGCCGCCGCCCGCACGGCCGCGGGTCCTCCCCGCCTGACCGCGGCGGAGTGGGACACGCTCGCCAAGTACGTGGCGCGCCGGGAGGGGCTGCAGCCCGGGGTCCGGCACGGGATCGCGGGGCGGCTGATGGAGCGGCTGGAGCGCCACGCCGCGGACGACCCGCGAAGGCTCCACATGAGCCCGGACGTCTACCTGGGGGTGATGCACGCGGAGGAATCGCTCCGGCGGGCGGGCACGGGGGGCGGCGCCACCGGGAGCCCGCAGGCGGCGGCACTGGTCCGGCGCCAGCGGCGGGACTGGGACGAGTACCGGGCGCTGCTGGAGCGGGCGCGGAAGCGGGGGCTGGACGCCCTCCCGGAGCGGGAGGTGTCGCGCTTCGCCGGGCTGTACCGGGAGGTGGCGGCGGACCTGGCGCGCGCCCGCACCTACGGAGGATCGGGGGAGCTGATCTACACGCTGGAGCGCTCGGTGGGGTCGGGGCACAACCTGCTGTACCGTCCGGCGCGGCGCTCCTGGCGCCGGCTGCGGGAGTGGCTGACGGTGGGGTTCCCCGCCCTGGTGCGGCTCCGCTGGCGCCCGATCGCGCTGGCGGCGGCGTTCCTGTACGTCCCGGGGCTGATCGCCTTCACGGTGGTGCGCCTGGACCCGCCGCGGGCGCGGGAGATCGTTTCGGCGGAGATGCTCTCGCGCGCCGAGAACGCCGCACGGGAGGAGGCCGAGGGGAAGGGGTACGCGCAGACGGAGGAGGTGCTCATGCCGGTGATGGCGTCGGGGATCATCGCCAACAACGTGCAGGTCACCTTCGTGGCGTTCGCGGGGGGGATCCTGGCGGGGTTGGGGACGGTGGCGGCGCTGGTGTTCAACGGGGTGCACCTGGGCTCGGCGGCGGGGGTCTTCGCCAACGAGGGGCAGAGCATGCACCTGTGGAGCTTCGTCCTCCCGCACGGGGTGATCGAGCTGACCGCCATCTGCATCGCCGGTGGGGCGGGGCTCTGGCTGGCCTCGGGGATCCTCCTCCCGGGGCGCCGCACACGGCGGGAGGCGCTGGTGGTGCGGGGGCGGGAGGCGATCTCCCTCCTGGGGGGGACGGTGATGCTCCTGCTGGTGGCGGGGACCATCGAGGGGTTCGTTTCCCCCTCGCCGATCCCCCGCCCGGTCAAGCTGGCGTTCGCGGCGGTGATCGCCCTCCTCCTGGTGGCGTACCTGGGGGTGGCGGGGAGGGGCGAGGCGGCGGGGCGGCGGAGCCTGGAGGAAGCGGGGAGGTAGGGCGAGCCCGGACCGCCGCGGAGCTACCGGTCGCCCTCCTCCCGGCGGCGGACGTACAAGGTCTTTTCCACGGTGGCGTGCGTCTTCCCCTCGGCGTCCACCAGGTCGATGGCGTACACCCGGTCGACGGAGCGGACCCGGGTCAGCTCGTCGCGGATGGCGTCGATCTCTTCGGCGGACAGGACGCAGCGGGCGTACAGGGTGGAGCGGCCGGGGCGGCGGAAGCGGATGGTGGCCGACCGGTCCCAGACCACGTACTCCGGCCCCAGGTTGCGGATCAGCATCACCATGTAGATGGGATCGACCGCGCCGTACATGCTCCCGCCGAAGATGGTTCCCACGTAGTTGCGGGTGCGCCAGCTCAGCGGGATGCGGACGCGGATCTCGCGGTAGTCCGCGGCGATGTAGGTGATGCGCCCGCCCGTTCCCCGGTACGCGGGGAACAGGTTGAAGCCGTGGCGCATCAGCCGGGTGCGGAGCGATTCGGACATGGGTGCAAGGTGTCCGCGCCGCTCCTGCCAGGCAAGGCGCCGGGGTCTCCCCCGACTTGCCCAAACCCCTC
>JAFAYN010000102.1 GCA_019240375.1 Gemmatimonadota bacterium | reverse complement strand
CTGCTGCCTCCCGTAGGAGTCTGGGCCGTATCTCAGTCCCAATGTGGCCGATCATCCTCTCAGATCGGCTACGCGTCGTTGCCTTGGTGAGCCGTTACCCCACCAACTAGCTGATACGCCGCGAGCCCCTCCATCTGCAGTGCCTTGCAGCACCTTTCCTCAATGGCTCAATCGAGCCAGAGAACGCATGCGGTATTAGCCCCGGTTTCCCGAGGTTATCCCCCACAGATGGGCAGGTTGCTCACGTGTTACGCACCCGTTCGCCACTGAACTCCCCCCGAAGAGAGAGCCCCGTTCGACTTGCATGTGTTAAGCGCGCCGCCAGCGTTCGTCCTGAGCCAGGATCAAACTCTCCATGAGTTTAAACAGCTCTGTCGAACAGAACGCAGTTGTTCTATTCGGAATTCACTTTGACTTCCCAGCTCCCGAGGAAGTGATGCCTCAAGAGCGTATGGGCCGCCCAATTCCTTCGCACTCCCCATGACCCAAATTGTCAATTCCTCACGCGGGCCTCTGACCCGCTTCTCACTTCCAAGACAACCACCCGGTTTCACCCAGGCCGCTGTGTTTCCCCTTCGACTCGCCCGCCCTGCAGCGAGTCCTTCAATCTAACCTCGCCTGCCCCGTCCGTCAACCCCTGCCCGATCTCTGCTCTTTCGATTTTCGTTGCCCGCCGAACTCTCGCAACGCCTTCAGTCTACTCGCTTTTTCCGCTTCGGTCAAGGGGCGATTTCTTCGTTTTCGCCATCTCGACCCGTGCCACCGCTGCATTTCAGCGGGAGCCATATATAGTAGCCTACCTCTCCACGCCCGTCAACCCCTACTCCGCCGCACCTGATTTTCCAGCTCACCCGTCGAGGACAAAAAGAGACCCCCGCGATTTCGGCGGGGGTCTCTCCAGAAGGGTGGAAGACGGGGCTCGAACCCGCGACCTCCGGAACCACAATCCGGCGCTCTAACCAACTGAGCTACATCCACCATGAGCGGCGTTGCCGCCGCACCCTCACATCTACTTCTTCAATCTAAACAACCGAGCAACAGCGCGCCAGATAGGACTCGAACCTATGACCTACGGCTTAGAAGGCCGTTGCTCTATCCAGCTGAGCTACTGGCGCCCACCGCCACCGAATCGGGGCGCCCGGATTCGAACCGGGGACCTCCTGCTCCCAAAGCAGGCGCGCTAACCGGACTGCGCTACGCCCCGATTGAGCGCAGAAAATTACAGGCCATAGCCGGATTCGTCAAGCCCCCGCGCCATCCAATTGCCCGCGGCGCGTATGGCGCGGCCCCGGTGGCTCAGGGCGTTCTTGCGCTCCGGGGGCAGCTCGCCGAAGGTCGCATCCTCTTCCGGGATGTAGAAGAGAGGATCGTATCCGAACCCCCCGACGCCGCGCTCCGTGAGCAGGATCACCCCTTCGCACGTTCCCCGGAAGGTGTGCTCCTCGCCATCCCCGAGCGCTAGCGCCACCACGCACACGTAACGCGCCGTCCGCTCGGCTTCGGGGACGCCGGACAGCTTCTCCAGGAGCAGCGCGTTGTTCGCGCGGTCCAGTCCCCCCCCTTTCAGGTCAGGGCGGCCGGCAAAGCGCTTGGAGTACACCCCGGGGGCGCCGTCGAGCGCGTCCACGCAGAGGCCGGAGTCGTCCGCCAGCGTCGGGAGGCCGCTCCGGGCGGCGTAGTAGCGCGCCTTGGCGAGCGAGTTTTCCTCGAAGGTCTCGAAGCACTCGATTCCTTCTTCCTCCGGAGTCTCCTCCACTCCCGCCTCGTCGAGGCCGATGACGCGGAGGGAAGGATGGTCGGCGAGGATCTGGCGGATCTCGCGGAGCTTGTCGGCACTCCGTGTCGCCAGGAGTAGCGGTCGGTCGTTCATCCGACGGCGGCGCTCTGCGCACTGCACAGCTCGCGGATCCCTCCCAGGGTGAGGTCCATCAGGACACCCAGCTGCGCGGCGTCGAACGAGCCGCGCTCGCCGGTCCCCTGCAGCTCCACGATCCCGCCGGACTCCATCGCCACCACGTTGAAGTCCACCTCGGCCCGGGAGTCCTCGGAGTAGTCCAGGTCGAGAACGACTCGGCCGTCCACGATCCCGGCGCTCACCGCCGCCACGAACTCCTGGAAGGGCGACGTGGAAAGGCGCCCTTCCCCCACCAGCCAGGCGCAGGCGTCGTACAACGCGACCGCACCGCCGGTGATGGAGGCGGTGCGGGTGCCGCCGTCCGCCTGGAGGACGTCGCAGTCGACGCGGATGGTGCGCTCACCGAGGGCGCCCATGTCGACGCAGGCGCGCAGGCTCCGGCCGATCAGCCGCTGGATCTCCTGGGTGCGCCCGCCGACTGTACCCCGCTCGCGCCGGTTGCGCTGGTGCGTGGCGCGGGGGAGCATGGCGTACTCGGCCGTGACCCACCCGGCTCCGCTCCCGCGGCGCCAGGACTCCACCCCTTCCTCGACCGAAGCGGTGCACAGGACGCGCGTCTCCCCCATGGCGACCAGGC
Source organism: Gemmatimonadota bacterium (assembly GCA_019240375.1). Taxonomy (GTDB): domain Bacteria; phylum Gemmatimonadota; class Gemmatimonadetes; order Longimicrobiales; family Longimicrobiaceae; genus JAFAYN01. The sequence continues at coordinate 9,841 of JAFAYN010000102.1, read as the reverse complement.
ACGATCCCTCGGCGTAGCGGGTGACGCCGCGCTCCAGGGTGAGGGGGCGCATCCCGCGCTCGCCACGGTCGTAGCTGCGTGTGACAGGGTTCATTCGGAGGCTTCCCTTCCCCGCTGCAGGATGGAGGTGGTGGAGCGGCCGGGGACCAGCGGGGCGACCACCACTCGTCCGCCCGCCGCCATGACTTCCCGCGCTCCCACGATGGTGTCTACGCTGTAGTCTCCCCCCTTCACCAGGACGTCCGGGAGGAGGGCGGTGATCAGCTCCAGCGGCGTGTCCTCTTCGAAGAGGGTGACGGCGTCCACGGCGGCCAGCGAGGCGAGGACGTACGCCCGGTCCTCCTGCGGGTTCACGGGGCGCGAGGGGCCCTTGAGCCGCCGCACCGAGTCGTCGGCGTTGAGGCCGACCACCAGCACGTCGCCGAGCTGGCGGGCGGCGCGCAGGTACTCGGCGTGGCCGCGATGCAGGATGTCGAAGCACCCGTTGGTGAAGACGACTGTCCCGTCGCGTGGGCGGCCGTAGCGCTCCACGAGCTGCTCGCGCGTGAGGATGCGGGACGCGGGATCGGGGATCTCGGACATGGGCTGGATCAGGGGGCGGCGGGCTGCTCTACCTCGCCGTGGGTGGCGCGGCGGATCCGGGCCAGGACTTCGCCCGCGCCCTGGCGACTCAGCTCGGCTGCGAGCCGGTGCCCGACGGCGGCGGCTTCCTCCAGCACACCGCGCTCGGTGCTGCGGAAGACGGGTTCTCCGTCGAGATCCGCGACCAGGCCGTGCAGTACCAGGGTGTCTCTATCGACAGTGCCGATCGCGCCGATGGGGATCTGGCAGCCCCCCTCCAGCGCGTGCAGGAAGGACCGCTCGGCGGCGGTCGCGGCGGCGGCGGCGGCATCGTGGAGCACCCCGACGCGCTCCCGGATCTCCGGGGCGTCGGTGCGGGTCACCACGGCAAGCGCGCCCTGCCCCACCGCGGGGAGCCAGGCGTCCAGCTCCAGGTAGGCGGAAATCCGCGCGGCCCACCCTAGGCGCAGCACCCCGGCGGCGGCGAGAAGGATGGCGTCGTACTCGCCCGCGTCCAGCTTGGCGAGACGGGTGTTGAGGTTGCCGCGGAGGTCCACCACCTCCAGGTCCGGGCGCAGGGCGCGGAGCTGCGCGCGCCGGCGGAGGGAGCTGGTCCCCACCTTCGCGCCGGCCGGCAGGTCGTCCAGCCCTCCGCTGGAGCGGTCGTGCCGGATCAGCACGTCGCGCGGGTCCTCGCGGGTGGTGACGGCGGCGATGACCAGCCCTTCCGGGAGCCGCGTGGGGACGTCCTTGAGCGAGTGGACGGCCAGGTCGGCGTCTCCGCGCAGGAGGGCGTCGTCGATCTCCTTGGTGAAGAGCCCCTTGTCGCCGATGCGGGCGAGGGGGACGTCCAGGATCCGGTCGCCGGTGGTGCGGACCACCTGGATCTCCACCGGGGTCTCGGGATCGGCGGCGCGCAGGGCGGCCTCGACGGCGCGCGCCTGCCAGAGCGCCAGCTCGCTCCCGCGCGAGGCGATGCGGAGGGTTCGGGACGCGGGGCTCACCACTGCGACTGCGCGCCTTCGATGATCTTCTGCACCATCTGGTCGATGGCGCGCTGCCGACCCGCGGACGCCTGCTCGGAGGTCGGCTGGTAGTGCCCGATGGCCGCGATCCCGCTCCCCTTCCAGAGCAGCTTGTCCTGCCGGACGTCGTAGATCTCGGCCTCGAAGGTGATGTGCACCTCGGCCTGGAGGACGTCCACCTGGTCGGTGGTGCTGGTCGGGTTGGCGCGGAAGGCGGGGGCGCTCTCGTCGAACCCGGTGATGCGCCCGCGGAGCACCGCGTCGGACACGCGCTGGTCGGCCAGGCGCACACCGAGCTTGCGCGGGATCTGGTCCTGCAGCCGGAGCTGCACGTCGGTGCTCAGGACCGGCTCGGTGGAGGCGTTCTCGAACGGGACCACCGCGATGGTGCGGATGGTGCGCGGGAGCCCGCCCCCGGTGAAGGAGTACAGGCACCCGGACAGGAGGACGGCGCAGGCCAGGAGCGTGCTAGCGAGCCGCGCCGCCCGGGTTCCAGGTCGCTTCGGGGAATGCTGCGACATTTTCGATCGTTTCGATGTTGAGGACCAGGGTCCGGTAGGCGGCCCAGTTGCGGTATTCCGCCCGGGTGAGCGCTCCCTGCGGGGAGTAGCCGAGCGCCACGGTTTCCAGCGTGTTCGAACGGCCGACACGCCGGACCGTACTCAGGCGCGAGTTCGTCGCCCCGAACTCCACCGTCTCACCCGCGGCGGCCTCGTAGCGGAGCGAGGAAGCACCGCTGTCGCTCCCGGTGGCGCCGAGCAGGCGCGCGCTCGTGGGCGGGCGGACGACACCCAGCGCGCCCCAGAGCAGCGACGGCGAGGGGAGCGCGATCATGGAGGCCAGCGCCGCGGGCGCGCGGACGGAGTCCCCCACCATGGCCGCGGCCAGGTAGGTCTCGCCGCGGGGGCCGAACAGGTCGAGCCGGAGCCGATCCGGCCCTTCCATGCGCACCACGCCGCGGCCGCGGAAGCGGGCGCCCGCCTCGTCCAGCTCCCACCCGAAGGTGACCTGGCGCGGCGCGGTCGGGGCCGTGGCCCGCACCAGCTGCTCGGCGACGGGCTGCGGGTCGGGCGCGGGAGGGCCGGCCGGGATCGCCGGGGGGCCCGCCGCCGCGCACCCGGCCAGCGACAGCGCGAGGAGGGCGCCGGGGACCGTCCCCCATGCGAAGGAAAAGGGCATTCGTCTCACCATTCCGGGTCCGGGTGCGTCAGCGCACCCGGGTGATGCGGAGGATCGTGTCCCCCACGACAATGCGGTTCACCACCTCCATCCCGTCCACTACCTGCCCGAAGACGGTGTAGCCGCCGTCGAGGTGCGGCTGCGGGGAGTGGGTGACGAACCACTGGCTCCCACCGGTGTCCGGCCCGGAAAGGGCCATCCCGAGAGTGCCGGTCTCGTAGGGGTGCCGGTTGATCTCGTCGCGTATCGCATACCCCGGACCGCCCGAAGTGTCCCCGCGCGGGTCTCCGCCCTGGATCACGAAGTTGGGGACCACCCGGGGCCAGCGCTGCCCGTCGAAGTAGCCCCTCTGCGCCAACTCCAGGAAGTTCATCACCGTGAGAGGCGCGTCGGCCGCGAAGAGGGTCAGGTCGATGGCGCCCCGGTTGGTGACGATCCGGGCCCGGGGAGCATGGCCGGCGAGCGCCGGGGCCACCCACTCGCGGACCATCCGGCGATAGGCCGTCGCGTCGCGGCCGGTCTCCACCGGGAGCGCCGGGCCCCACGCCTGCGCGGCCGGGCCGAAGAGCGCCGCGACGCGCTGCCTGACCAGGTAGTCGCCGGAGCGGGGGAAGCGCGCCAGGAACACCTGCCCCGCGGGGGCGCCGGCACGGCGGAGCGCGTCCAGGGCGTCGAGCGCGCCGAGGGCCGCGTCGTCGATGGTGTCCCGCTGCGCCCTCGCATACGCGTCGAGCACCGCGCCGAGCGTGGTGGTGTCGGCCAGCTGCGCCAGCCCGGCGAGCGCGTTGGTGCGCACGATCACGTCGGACGCGCCTAGCGATTCCAGCAGGAGCGGGCGCAGGGTAGGCATCGACTTCTCGGAGGCACCGACGGCGGCCTCCATGGCCGCGGCGCCGACCCGTGGGTCGGGATCGTGAACCAGGGCCACCAGCTCCGGACGGGTCGCAGGTCCGAGGCGCGCATACGCCCGCGCCGCCGCTGCCCGCGCGCGCCACTCCCCTTCCCCCGCGAAGCGGCCCGCGACGTCCGCCACCGCGCGAGGGATCATCCCCGCGAGCGCCTGGAGCGCGGCGGCGCGCAGGGACACCGTGCGCGTGGTGTCGAGCGCGATCGTGCGCAGGGTGGGTGCGGCCGCGGCGGCGCTCGTGCCCAGCCGCTCCAGCGACTCCGCCGCGGTGATGGCGAGGAGGGGATCTCCGGACGTCAGCAGCCCCGCGAGCGCCGCCGCCGAGGACGAATCGCCGTGCGTCCCCAGCGTGCGCGCCGCATTGATCCGGACGGCCGCGCTGGGATCGCGCAGTGCGGCGAGCAGGAGCCGACGGGCAGCGGGAATGGTCACCGAGGACGAGTCGGCGAGGGGCGCGGCGAGCCCCCGCACCGCGAAGGAGCGTACGCGCCAGTCCGCGTCTCCGACCAGGGAGGCGAGCGTCGGCGCCGCCTGGGGAGCCGGGCGCCTCGTCAGCGCGTAGGCGGCGCGCCAGCGCAGCTCCGGGTCGCGCGCGGCGGTCCAGCGGATGATGACCGGGAGATCGGCCCCCGCGCGCGGGAACTTCCACACGGCCAGGAGCGCCTGTCCGACCGCTTCGCGAGCGCCCGGCCCGTCCAGGGGAGCCGTGCGCAGCAGCGACTCGACCGCCGTCCGCCCGAGCGACGTCCGCAGCTTGCCGAGGCTGGACGCGGCCTCTCCCGTCACCGTCGGCGCGGCGGCGATCCGCCCGGCGTCCACCAGCGGGACCAGCGCGGCGACCGCGGCGGTGTCGCCCAGGTTCCCGAGGGCGAAGGCAGCGGTGGCGGCGACCGCCGTGTCCGCGTCGCCCAGCATGCGGACCAGGAGCGGGAGCCCTCGCGCGTCGCGGATCCGCCCCACCGCCAGCGCCGCGCGCCGGCGCAGCTCCCGGTTGGGCGAGGCGGCGACCGGCTCCAGCGCGGACAGCTCCAGCTCCCGGCGGTCTTCCATGCGCAGCAGGGTGGCCGCGGCGTCGATCTCGGCGTCGCCGTGGAGCCCGGGACCGGCGGGTGCGCCACCCTGGAGCGAAGGGGCGCACCCGGCGAGCGCCAGGGCCAGGAGCAGGGCAGGTGCAGCGGTGGGGGTGCGCTTCACGTCAGGCTCCTTGCGGGGGAATGGCGGCCTTCAGCGCGGCGAGCATCTCGGGCGGGAGCTTCCGCGTCGCTCCGCCGGGGGTGAGGGCGATCAGGGTCACCTTCGCCGAGACCAGCTTCTGCGGCCCGCCCCGTCCTTCGACGCGGGAGATCAGGTACGCGAAGGTGATGGCGCGCGAGCGGGCCTCCTCCACCCACGTCTCCACGCGGACGAGGTCGTCGTAGCGCGCCGAGGCGTGGTAGCGCAGCGACACATCGGAAACGGCCAGGATCAGCCCCTCGCGCTCCAGCTCGGCGTACGACTTCCCCAGCCCGCGGATCAGCTCGGTCCGGCCCATGTCGCACCAGGCCAGGTAGTTGGCGTGGTACACCACCCCCATCTGGTCGGTCTCGGGGTAGCGGACGCGCAGCTCGACCACGGTGCGGGAGGGAGTGTCGCTCACGGGGCGCACGGGCTCAGGGACGGTCCGGGGTGCCGCGGCGCGGCACGATCATCTCCCGGGGAACGGGCGAGCCGGATTGTACCCGCGGGAGGGGAGCGTGTCAAACCGCGCCGGGGTTGTCGGGGGTCACAGGCGGGGATACCTTCCCGCGCCTATGAGCACCCGACCCTTCCTGATCGTCTCCGACACGCACCTGGGCGCCGTCCCAGAGTCCACGGAGCGCGCGTTCCGCGACTTCCTCCACTTCGCAGGGGAGAGCGCGTCCGGCCTCCTCATTAATGGCGACCTGTTCGACTTCTGGTTCGAGTACGGGAGCGTGATCCTGCGCGAGCACTACCGCACGCTGGCCGCGCTCCGGGACCTGGTGGAGACGGGGATCCCGGTATCGTTCGTGGGGGGGAACCACGACGCGTGGGCGGGGAAGTTCCTGCGGGACGAGGTGGGAATCGCCGTGCTGGACGGGCCGCTGGAGATGGAGCTGGGGGGGCGGCGGGCGCTGGTGGCCCACGGCGACGGCGTCGGGCGAGGGGACCTGAAGTACCGCACCCTCAAGGCGTTCATCCGCAACCGGGCGGTGGTGGGCGCGTTCCGGGTGCTGCACCCCGACCTGGGGACGCGGATCGCCCGGATCGCTTCGAGCACGGAGCACAAGGCGGACTCGGGAGACCAGGCGAGCCGGGGACGCGCGAGCTACATCCAGGCGTGGGCGGAGGAGCGGCTGCGGGAGGACGCGGGGCTGGAGCTGGTGGTGGCCGGGCACGCGCACGTCCCGGCGGTGGTGGAGGTGGAGCCGGGGCGGTTCTACGTCAACGCGGGGGACTGGATCCGGCACTTCACCTACCTGGAGCTCCCGGCGGGCGGAGGTCCCCCGGAGCTGCGCCGCTGGCCCCGGACGGACGGCGCCGGCTAGCTCGCTTTTCCCACCGCTCGTACGACTGGAGGAGGACCACGTTCAGCAGGACGATCCCGCCGATCACCACCGTCACCAGGGTCGCCAGCCCGACGAACACCCGGGCGGCGGGTCCGATCCCGATGTGCCGGGCGAGGACCAGCGCACATACGCCGATGATCAGGTCGATCATCAGGACGGCCCATGCGTACTCCTTGAGATGCTCGACGAGGGGACTGGCCGGCTTCTCCATGCGGGACCCTCGGGTCGCGAGTCAGGAAGGCGGCTGATCGGACGGGGCCTGGACCGTCACCCCCTCGGCGCGCACGGGCTCGGGCCAGAGCCGGGCCATCACCGGCTCCTCCTCGGCCGGGTCGCCGGTGGTGAGCATCCGCACCCACCCCTCCGCTCCTTCTTCCGCCAGCAGCCCGCGCTCTTCCAGCACCCTCCGCGTCTGCCGCGCGATGGCCGGAGCGCTGTCCAGCAGCGTCACCTCCGGGCCCAGCGCTTCGGCGAGCGCCTCGTGCAGGAAGGGGTAGTGCGTGCACCCCAGCACCACCGTGTCCACCTCGCGCTCGCGCAGCGACCGGAGCACCGGGTCGAGCGTCGCCCGGACGCGCTCTCCGCTGAACTCCCCCTCCTCCACCAGCTCCACCAGCCCCAGCCCGGGCTGCGCCACCACCTCCACCCCGTCGGCGTAGTCGCGCACCAGGCGGGCGAAGCGCTCGGAGCGCAGCGTCCCCTCCGTCGCCAGCACCCCGACGCGGCCGTTGCGGGTGGTGCGCACCGCGGGCTTGACGGCGGGCTCCAGCCCCACGACGGGGATGGTCAGCGCCTCGCGCAGCACTTCCAGCGCGGCGCCGGAGGCGGTGTTGCACGCCACCACCAGCAGCTTTGCACCCCGCGACTCCAGGTAGCGCCCGATGGCGACGGAGCGCGCGCGCACCTCCTCCGTGGGGCGCGCTCCGTAGGGACAGAAGGCGCTGTCAGCGATGTACAGCAGGTTCTCGGCGGGGAGGAGCGCGCGTATCTCGCGGGCGACGGAGAGGCCGCCCACCCCGGAGTCGAAGACCGCGACCGGGGCGGAGCTGCTCACGGCCGCTTCCCCACGGGGACGGAGCCCTGGAGCTGCACCCCGCCGCGCGGACCCGGCGCGGCGCCGACGTGCTGGTCGAAGTCGGCCAGGTGCGCCGCCACGAAGGCGTCCGCCGCGTTGAACAGGAGGAGGAAGCCGGACAGGGTCAGCCAGTCCTCCACCTGGTTCTGCCGGGAGCCGACCAGCGGGTTGTCCACCTCCACGTCGCTGGTCGTGGTCGCCTGCTCCGCCTCCCAGCGGGCCCGCTGCCGGGCGTAGTGGAGCTTCTGGCGGCTCTTGAGGGTCATCCACACGCTCCCCGCCTCCAGCGCGAAGTAGACCGCCCCGCGCCCCGGAGAGCCGATGGCGGACTGTCCCCACCCGGGGAAGACCAGGGAGCGGACGAAGGCGCCCTTGGGGGTGATCCGCCGCGCGCTATCGGCCCGCGCCACCGGCGGGGGAACGACGGCCGGAGGGACGATGGGCGCCCGGGCGGTGTCGCGCGGGGCCGGCGTCTGCGCGGCGCCGGCCCGCGGGGCGAGCGCCGCCAGCCCGAGCGCGAGCCCGGCGGCGAGGAGATTTCGGTGCATCCGGAAACGAGACGTCATATGCCTGCTGCGCTGTACGATCGGTGGGCTGGGGCGGCGCGACGGTGTACCCGGCCCGCTCAGCGGGGATCCGCGAGCGGCATGCCATCCCGCTTGTACACCACGCCGTCCTTCATGACGAAGCCGACCTGCTTGAGGATCCCCACGTCGGCGAGCGGGTCGCCACGAACGGCCACCAGGTCGGCGAGCTTGCCGGCTTCCACGGTGCCGAGGTCGCGAACGCCCAGGAGCTTCGCGGCCTCGCGGGTCGCGGCCTCGATCGCGTGCTGCGGGGTCATCCCCGCCCCGACGAGGAGGCGGAACTCGTCGGCGTTGGTGCCGTGGGGGAAGACCCCGGCGTTGGTGCCGTGGGGGAAGACCCCGGCGTCGGTCCCGAAGGCGATGGGGACCCCGGCGCGGATCGCCCTCGCCACCCCCTGCTGGGCATGCGGCGCGATCTCCAGCGCCTTGGCCGCCGGCCAGGGAGCGAGCCGGCCGGCGCGGGCGGCGCTCACCACGTAGTCGAAGGCCATCATGGTGGGAACCAGGTACGTCCCCCGCTCCTTCATCAGGGCGATCGCCTCGTCGTCCAGCATGGAGCCGTGCTCGATGGAGGCCACGCCCGCGCGGATCGCCGTCTTGATCCCCTCGGTCCCGTGGGCGTGCGCGGCGACCCGGCGGCCGGACATGGCCGCAGTTTCCACGATCGCCCTCATCTCGTCGGCCGAGTACTGCGGCGCGCCGACCGCGTCCCCCGCGGACAGGACCCCACCGGTCGCGCACACCTTGATCACGTCCGCGCCGTACTTGATCTGGTAGCGGACGGCGGCGCGCACCGCGTCAACCCCGTTGGCGATCCCCTCCTCGACGCCCAGCTCCGGGCGCAGGTCGGGGCGGAAGTCGTTGGTGTCGCAGTGGCTCCCGGTGCTCCCCAGGGCGTGCGCGGCGGTGTAGATCCGCGGGCCGGGGACCAGGCCGCCGTCGACGGCCTGCCGGAGCGCCACGTCCGCCCACTCCGCCGCGCCCAGGTTGCGGATGGTGGTGAAGCCGGCGAGCAGCGTCGCGTGGGCATTCTTTGCGCCGACCAGCGCCGAGTACCCCGGGAACTCGTGCACCTCGTGGTCGGCGTACCCGTTGCTGGGGTCGCTGGTGATGTGGGTGTGCATGTCGATGAACCCCGGCATCACCGTCCACCCGGACAGGTCCACCACCTCGGCCCCGGCGGGGACGCTCACCCCCGGGCCCACCTCGGCGACGCGGTTGCCGCGCACCACGATGACCACGTTCTCGCGCGGGGCGGCGCCGGTGCCGTCCAGCAGGCGCCCGGCGCGGATGGCGACCACCCGCGCGGCGGGGGCGGGCCGCGGCTGCTGCGCGAGCGCGGGCGCCGCAGCCAGGAGCGACAGCGCGGTGGCGGCGAGGAAGCGGCGGAGGTGCACGGGGCCTCGGAGGCGCGGGGTGGGCGGGGCGTGAAACGACGGCAAGTTATCGCCGGGGGTGCGGGGTGGCAAACCGGGGAGCTTCCGGCGCGAAACGGGGTACCCGTGTCGGCGTCGCCCCTCCCGGTCCCGGCGGCGCCCTCACGCTCCGGCTCTTCCCGACGAATCGAATGCCTCGCTTCCACCTCCGCCGCGGGCTCGGCGCGGGCCTCCCTGCCCTGCTCGCCGCGACGCTGTTCGGCTGCGCGCCCGCTTCCACCGGGAGCGGCGCGTCCCCCGTCTCCACCTCCGCGACGCCCGCCCCCGCCGCGGAGGCGCACGGCACGCTGGTGCTGATGGGGACCACCGACGTGCACGGCTGGCTCCTCCCGTACGACTACTACACGGGGAAGGAAACGGAGAATGGCCTGGCCCGGCTGGTCCCGCTCATCGACAGCATCCGCGAGGCGAACCCCGGGCGCACCGCCCTGCTGGAGTCGGGCGACCTGCTGCAGGGAAACCCGCTCGACTTCGTGTACTCGCGCCTGGACTCGGCCGAGGTGC
>JAFAYN010000469.1 GCA_019240375.1 Gemmatimonadota bacterium | reverse complement strand
CGAGCCGGACGCCTACGGGCGCCAGCAGAAGCGCGACCTGGCCGAGGACCCGGAGTACGCCCGCGTCGTCGTCTACCACACCGCGGAGGAACGGGACGCGCTGATCGCGGAGGCGTTCGCCGGGAGCGACTGGGTGATCAAGTGCAGCGGCGTGGGGGTGTGGGACGCGGAGCTGGAGGAGGCGGTGGCGGAGCGGAGCGGCGGCACGGCGCGGACCGCCTTCCTGGACGTGGACGCCCCGGCGACGCTGGGGCGGATCGCCGCCGACCCGGGCGACCCCTTCCACGCCTGCATCCCCCGCTATGACCAGGTGCTCACCTACGGCGGCGGGCCCCCGGTGGTGGCGGCGTACGAGGCGCGCGGGGCGAAGGCGTGCACCCCCATCTACAACGGGCTCGACCCGGAGGAGCACCGCCCGCTGGAGCGCGCCGGCGAGCCGCAGTGGGACATCCTGTTCATGGGGAACCGCCTCCCCGACCGCGAGGCGCGGGTGGACGAGTTCTTCTTCCGCGCGGCGGCGCTCTGCCCGGAAGCGCGCTTCGCCCTGGGCGGCGAGGGGTGGGGCGACCGGCCGATGCCGGAGAACGTGACCTACCTGGGGCATGTCCCCACGGCGCGCCACAACGAGGTGAACGCCGCCGCGCGGCTGGTGCTGAACGTCCACCGTGAGTCGATGGTGGAGAACGGGTGGTCGCCTGCCACGCGCATGTTCGAGGCGGCGGGCGCTGCGGCGTGCCAGGTCACGGACGCCTGGCACGGGATCGAGGAGTTCTTCGAGCCCGGCGAGGAGATCCTGGTGGCGGCGAATGCCGAGGAGGTGGCCCGCTGGGTCCGCGCGGTCGACGACGCGCAGGCGCGCGGGATCGGGGAGGCGGCGCGCCGCCGGGCGCTCCGCGACCACACCTACGGGCAGCGCGCCCGGCTCCTGGACTCCATCCTCCGCGCCCCGGTGGCGGTGGAGAGCGTCGCATGAAGCTCGTCGTCTTCGGCCTGTCGATCTCCTCCAGCTGGGGGAACGGCCACGCCACCACCTACCGGGCGCTGCTCCGCGCCTTCGCGGCGCGCGGGCACGAGATCGTCTTCTACGAGTGGGACGCGCCCTGGTACCGGGAGAGCCGCGACCTCCCCAGGCCGGAGTTCTGCCGGCTGAAGCTGTACCCCGAGTGGGACGCCGTCGCCGCCGAAGCGGTGGCGGAGGCGCGCGAGGCGGACGCGGTGCTGGTGGGGTCGTACGTGCACGACGGCCCCCGGGTGATCGACGACCTGGCGGAGGCGGGGGTGGACCCCCTCTTCTTCTACGACATCGACACCCCGGTGACGGTGGCGGCGCTGCGCGGCGGCGGGGCCGAGTACCTGCGCGCCGAACAGATCCCGCTCTTCACCCGCTACTTCTCCTTCACCGGCGGCCCCTTTTTGCACGAGGTGCTGGAGGCGGAGCTGGGGGCGCGCGAGGCGGTGCCGCTCTACTGCTCGGTGGACCCGGAGCGCTACCATCGCACCGGTGCGGACCCGGAGCTGGCGTGCGAGCTGGGGTACATGGGGACCTATGCCCCCGACCGGCAGCCGGTGGTGGAGGGATTTCTGCTGGACGTCGCCCGGCGGATGCCGGAGCGCGCCTTCGTGGTGGCGGGGCCGCAGTACCCGGCCGACGTGGCCTGGCCGGCGAACGTGCGGCACCTGTCGCACCTCCCTCCGGATCGCCACCCGGCCTTCTACTCCAGCGCGGCGTGGCAGCTCAACGCCACCCGGGCGGACATGGTGGCGGCGGGGTGGTCGCCCTCGGTGCGCCTGTTCGAGGCGGCGGCGTGCGGCGCGGCGATGATCTCCGACCGCTGGCCGGGGATCGACCACTTCTTCACCCCGGGCACCGAGATCCTGCTGCCGGCCAGCACCGAGGAGGTGGTGGCCATCCTGCGCGACACGCACGCGGACGACCGCCTGGCGATCGGGGAGGCGGCGCGGGCGCGCATCCTGGCCGCGCACACGGCGGAGCACCGGGCGGCGGAGCTGGAGTCGCTGCTGCTGGCGCCGGTAAGGGTGGCGTAAGGCGCCCCCACCCGGCTCGCTTTAGGCTCGCCACCCTCCCCCAATTCTGGGGGAGGGCTTTTTTCGTGCGGTGTTTCCGGAGTTGCGGTCAGGCTCCGCGCGGGCGGTGGTTGGGGAGCCAGCCTTCGCCGAAGCCTCCGCTGCTGTAGCCGCCGTAGCGGTTGGCGTCTCGCTGGTGATGGTCGCGGTCGTAGGGGCCGTTTCCGGGGCGGCCTCCGGGCTCTCCTCCGGCGTAGCCGTAGCTCCGGTCGTAGGGGCTGCCGCCCATCCCCTGCCGGAAGACGGGGCTGTTGGCGTTGTAGTCGTGCAGGTAGCAGTTGTCCGGGCGGACGCCGCCGTTCTCCACGATCCGCTGTTCGCGGTCGTACCCCCGCTGCACTCCGGGATCGTACCCCTGCCACCGTCCCCAGCTCTCGTACTGCTGGTCGTACCCGCGCGGGAGGCTGCGCCGGTAGGTGCCGTCCCTGGGGTCGTATTCCTGCGGCGGGCGACGTCCCTGGTAGCCGCCGTTCCCTCCCAGGTCACGGGCGTGGTCCTGCCGGTAGCGGCCGTACGCGGCCTGCCCCTCGTAGCCCTGCCCCATCCGCATCCCGCGGTACTCGCCGCCGCTGTAGTTGGGGTCCAGCGATTCGCCCCGGATCTCCTCCGGGCGCAGGGAGAAGCCCCGGAAGCTCCTCCGGCGGTTGTCTTCGTCGTAGCGTGCCATCGTCATCCTCCGTGATGTCTGCGAGATTCGTCTTCGCACGGAGTTACGGGTACGCAAGATCCCTTCCTTTGGCGGATTGCCTTTTTGTGCTGCACCGAAACGCGTGTGCCAGATGTCATCTGGCGCATTCACGTTGGTATTTTAGCATCTGGTAGATTGGTGCGTTGTACATGGTTTTACATGTGCCAGGCCGGCTGCTCTGGCGTGTATCATGAGGTGCTGTTTCTGACTTGTCCATTAGGGTACAATCCTATATCCATTAAGAAGGCTTTTGTGTGTAAGTGCATCGTCACTGGGAGAAGGGGCCAGTAATGTCAGTTGTCTTCATTAGCTATACAGCATCTGATAGAGAGTTCACGGAGCGTCTAGCTTCGGACCTGCAGCATGCAGGTTTCGATGCACGTGCCTCAATAGAACTGATCTCTCGCTCTAGTGAACCTTCTGAAGTCACGGTTGAAAATCGGATTGCAAAAGCAATCTATGAGGCAGAGTTTTTCATTCCGGTACTCTCGCCTGCAAGTAGTCGGTCGAAAGGGATTGTTCAGGAAATCAAGCAAGCTGTAGAAGCTGAACTTACGCATTATGCAGCACGAGTGTTTCCCGTCTTGGCTCATAGTTGTTATCTTCCGCAGGAGATTGGCCTCCGCACTCCATCAGATTTCTCCCGCTCGTACAGTAATGGCTTCGAGGATTTGATAGATCGCTTGGGAACCAAGCTCCAAATCGCACCACCTCAATCAGAACTAAGTGAATCTTCCGAAGGTATTGCACACCTCTTAGAGGTAGAGATGGCTTCGTATCTGCGCACCCGCAGACGTTCCGGTGTATGGGAGTTGGAGAGGGCTGCTGGAGGTTTCCTTCGAGACCTGGGATATAGCGTTGAGTTAACCCATACCTCCAGCGATGCAGGTATCGATCTACTTGCTATTGGTGGGCGAAATAGGGACGACGTTCCTGTTTTTCTACAATGCAAATACTATCAGGAGGGAAAACGGTTAGGAGTTGAGGTGTTGCGATCTCTCGTTTTATCCCGAATTAAGCCTGATACAAAGCTCGTAATAGTCGTAGTAGCGTCCTCGTTTATGGATGCGTATCCATCTAATCCATCTCGAAAGTTTCCTGCTTTAACACGTGATCGATGGGAATTAGATTACAAACATGCAAGGCAATGGCTTGATTGGCTGGGTGTCTTAGCACTAGAGAAAAATACCTATCGTCCCTTAGACCAACTTCGAGAGCGGCATGGTGGCTTAGTAGATAAGAAATTTTTGGATGGACTGACGTCTGCCGAAGCTCGGGAGTTAGTGCAGTTGGAGGAGTTTCTAGACGAGGTGGAATCCCCATTCTACAAGCCATTTATCAACCATCTTGAGGCGGTGCATGCCTCTCTTTTGGACAAAAACCGTCAGAGGGAAGAGGAGAAATGAACGGGATTTTTTCTCATCGTAAGCCGTCTCCTACATGTCGAGGGCACTATCGCAATTTCCGACAGTCTATTCGTGAGGATTTTAGTGAGTGCTGCGCCTATTGCCTGTTGTATGAGTTGATCGCTGGGGGAGAAGGTAATTTTCAGCTTGATCATTTTAGGCCAAAGTCGCACCCGGATTTCCGACATTTGGAGAGTGAGTACCAGAATCTCTACTATTCCTGTTCGGTGTGTAATAGATATAAGAGTAGTTCCTGGCCGTCGGATAGGCTGATGGCTGAGGGATATCGGTTCGTTGATCCATGCCAAGAGGACTTCTCTGCTCACTATTTTGAAGGTGAAGACGGCCAGTGGCAGCCCTCTAGCCGCGCTGGTGAGTACTCTGCGGCCCGTCTTCGATTGAACCGGCAGCACTTAGTTACTATTCGCCAGCTCCTTTCTGCTATTGCTGAATCTGCCAATCTGCCGTGTGTTGACTGGAATCGACCTGCGAAACAGCAGATCATGCGGTTGATTGTTGCAGCACAAGACGGTTTGTAGGATCGCTAATTTAGCGGGGTTACGGCTATATAGAACCGATTATTCTTTGCGCGAGTTGGTCGGGTGCTTAAGCCTGGGATTTGCCGATACGTTCGACACCCCATGATCACGGGCATCCTGCTGATCGTGGCCAGCGATAGCCTGCTCTTCGCGTCGAGAGTAGTAGGAACCTCGTAACCGTTCAGGGGGCAGGTAAAAGGCAGGGAGCGGGATGGTGTTCGCGGTGGGCGACGATGGCTCGGGTGAGGTAGTCGAGCACGTTGACGGCGTTCTGGCGGCAGGTCTCGCTGAGAGTGAGTAGCCGCTCCACGAAGATGAGCCCATGCCCACTGGCGGAACCGAAACAACCCTTCCTCCAGAGGACAGCACGACGTAGCGCCCGCTCGGCCTGATTGTTGGTCGGCTCGATCTCCTCGCACGTGAAGGTCCACAGCGCATCGGCGTGCTTGTGCAGGTGGCGCGCGAGGGCGGCCACCTTCGAATCCGCGGAGCGCAGCCCGCGCCGGAGCAGGCGAGCAAAGCGAGCCCGCAGGGGCCGCAGTTGGAGCGCCAGATCTTCGCGTGAGGTGCCGCAGCTCTTCCACTGGTGCCAGGTATGGAAGAGCTGGGTACACTCGGCGACTCCCGCGCGGGCAAAGGCGAGTGCGGGAGCGCCACGCAGGGTGAGCCCTTCGAAGTTGCGCGCCAGGTGAGCCCAGCAGAGCTGCCGGTGTGGGTAGATCTGGTAAGCGCTCCAGCGATCGCTGGTGACGATGCCGCCATAGTCTCGGCCCAGGAGCCGGCGTAGATCCCGGGCCGAGCGACTTCGACCCAGGTGGAAGAGCGTGGCGTGCTCGGTCGCTGAGGCCCAGAGCCAGCGCGTCTTTCCACGCAGGCTCCATCCGGTCTCGTCCACCCGAGCACTCGGGCTGCGGCGTACCACGCCCCGGATCTCCTGATAGGTGCCCCGCAGGGCCGCGGCACTCTCGCGGGCGAAGCGCTCCGTAGTTCCCAGTCCGGGAGCAGGTACGTCGAGCACGTCGCTGAAGAAGGCCACCAGATCACGCCGCGAGAGGCGGAAACGTGAGATCAGCAGCGACGCCAATGCGCTCAGGCGCGGGCCGAAGTGCTTGGGGCTGACTTGGGGGGGCAGGTGCGCACGCGTGTGCCGAGCGCAAGCGGGACAGGCCAGCACGAGGAGGCGGTGCTCGGTGACGTGTGCACGTATCGGTGGCAGTTCAACTACCTGGTGACGCCCCCACCCATGCACCTGCAGGGCGGAGCGGAGCGAGTGCCCGCAGTGGTCACAGGAGAGAGGCCGGTGCTCGACGACTGCGTCGACGCGCTCGCTCGGCAGCAGGGCGCGGTAGGCACCGGGGTGCCCGGGCTGACCTCCCCGCTTACGCCCGGTGGGCTTCTTGCCGCGACGCAGCACGCCGGGAGGATCGGTGGAGGGCGGCTTGGAGGAGTTGGTGGAGTCCAGACCCAGACGCGCCTCCAGCTCTCGGACGCGCGCCTCCAGTGCCAGGAGGGCGGCGCGCACAGCCGGCGAAAAAACCTCGCCCGCGGCTTCGAGTTGCTCCACGATGCTCATGCATCCCAAGATGCTCTCTCACGACCCCAAACACCACAGACCTGAACGGTTAC
>JAFAYN010000049.1 GCA_019240375.1 Gemmatimonadota bacterium | reverse complement strand
CCTGGTGGGAAGCGTGCGGATACAGGTCTACAATCCCGCCAAGACAGTGGCCGATTGCTTCAAGTACCGGAACAAGATCGGGATCGATGTCGCCATCGAGGCACTACGAGACACCTGGCGGCAGCGCCGCGCCACCATGGACGACCTATGGAAAGCCGCTGGCGTATGCCGGGTCCAGAAGGTGATGAAGCCTTATCTGGAATCGGTCACATGACCCGCCGCGCTTCGCCTGCCAACGTGCCCGCCTCCGTGGCAGCACGGCTCCGGAACTTGGCCCATGAGCGCGGCGAGGATTTCCAACTCGTCCTCACACGCTGGTTGGCCGATCTGCGGTTGAGACGGGAAGACGAACCTCTCACCTTCGCCATGGACGGGAGCTCCCGGTGAAAGTCGATCGTGAAGCTCGGCTTACGGTATCCATGCTGTCCGAAGCCTACCCCCGGCTGTATCACATGGCCGAGGCGGACAGCTGGGACAGCATCCAGCGGTATGGACTCCTGAGCACGACCGCGCTTCTGGACCGTTTCGAGTACGCCGGGGCCGAGCGCGAGCGTATCGAGTCGCAGCGGCGGTCGAAGAACGTGGTGATCGAACACCCGGAGTACGGGAGGGCCGTGATCCGGGACAACATCCCGATGAGAGAGCGTGCGCTGGAGCAGTGTCTGCAGGGATACACGCCACGGGAGTGGTACGAGTTGCTCAACCGCCGCGTCTTCTTCTGGCTTTCACGCGAACGCCTCTTCAGGCTTCTCAGGGCCCGCGAGTACCGCCGCAAACGGCAGACGATTCTCACGGTGAACACGGAGCGTCTGCTCCAGCGCCATGCGGCACGGGTAAGCCTTTCCGCGATCAACAGCGGGGCCACGCTCTACACGCCACAGCCACGCGGTGTGGATACGTTCAGGTCGATCGAAGACTACCCTATCGGGTACTGGCGCCGGAAGCGATCCTGGAAGGATGCGGTGGTCGAACTCACCGTCGATTACAATATCCCCGACATCCGGGACCTCACGCTGCGGGTCGAGCACGTCGAAGGCGGAGAGACGGTCGAGGTGTTGTGGGAGCGTTGACGAAAAGCTTCTCCCAGTAAAAGCTGAGGAGGGCGCCGGGACATCCCCGGCGCCCTCCCGTGCTTAAACACAACCAAACCAACACGTCGCTCTACCGCAGCACCATGTTCGGGTCCACCCGCGTCGCGCGGCGCACGGGCACCAGCAGCGCGACCGTGGCGCACGCGAGCAGTGCCACGACCGCTACCCCCAGCGTGACCGGATCGAACGGAGCGACCCCGTAGAGCAGCCCGCTCACCAGCCGCGCGACCACCACCGCGCCCGCCGCCCCTCCCACCAGCCCGACCCCCATCCACACCGCCCCCTGCCGTAGCACCAGTCCCGCGATGGCACCGGGCGTGGAGCCGAGTGCCACCCGCACCCCGAACTCCTGCTCCCGCGCCGCGGCCATGGCCGCGAACATCGCGTAGACGCCCACCGAAGCCAGGAGGAGCGCCAGCACGCCGAACGCCGTCATGAGCAGCATCGGGAGCCGCCGCCCTGCGAGACGCTCGTCCACGATGGAGGCGAGCGTCCTCGGGTCGCGGAGCGGGACCGACGGGTCAACCGCCGCCAGTGCCTGCTGGAAGGGGCGCACCAGCGCGAGCGGGTCACCGTCCGTACGGACCAGGAAGTCGCGCCCTGTCCAGGCGAAGTCCTGCCGCCCCGAGGCATACGCCATCGGCTCCGGCGCGGGGAGGGCGGGGTCCACGCGCACGTCGTCGACGATGCCGACCACCACGCCCCACCGCTCCGCCGTGTGCGGGCTGACGCGGATGCGCGCGCCCACGGCGCCGCCGTTCGGCCAGTAGCGCCGCGCCATCGTCTCGCTGACCACGATCGCCGGGGTGGCTTCGGGCGTGTCCTCCGGCCCGAAGGTGCGCCCCTGGCGCAGGCGGATCCTCGCGGTCCGGAAGTAGTCGTCCGAGACCGCCATGTACGGGATGAAGACCGGACCGTCGCCCCTCAAGGTGACCCCCTCGATGGTGAGGTTGTTTCTGCTCATGGTGGGGGAGGGGACCTGGGTGACGCTCGCCACGCCGCGGACGCCGGGGAGCGCGGCGAGACGCTCCTCCAGCTCCCGGAACACGGCGGCGCGCCGCTCCGGCGTGGGGTACGCGGAGGAGGGGAGCTCCACCCGCGCCGTCAGCACCCCCTCCGGGTCGAAGCCGAGCGGCGCCGACGTCATCGCCCACAGGCTCCGGACCAGCAGACCGGCCCCGACCAGGAGGCTGAGCGAGAGCGCGATCTGCGCCGCCACCAGCACCCCGCGAAGCTGCCGGGAGCGGCGCCCCTCGCTGGAGCCGCGCGTTTCCTCGCGGAGCGTCCCCTGCGGCTCCAAGCGGCCGGCGGCGAGCGCGGGCGCCAGCCCGAAGGCGATTCCCGTGCACAGCGCGGCGAGCAGCGTCGCCAGCACCGCGCCGGTGTCGAGCGAAAGGTCGGCGTACGGCGGGAGGACGGGGAGCGCCAGCTTCCGCAGCGCCCCCAGTCCAAGTACCGCCAGGAGGAGCCCGACCGCCGCTCCGGCCAGGGCGAGGAGCGCGCTCTCGGTGAGAAGCTGGCGGACCAGCCGCCCGCGCCCCGCGCCGATCGCCACGCGCACCGCGAACTCCTTGCGCCGCGACATGGTGCGCGAGAGCAGCGCCCCCGCCAGGTTGGCGCAGGTGATCAGGAGCACCAGCGCGGCGCTCGCCATCAGCACCAGGAGCGGGGTACGCGTGTCGCCCACCATCGCGTCGCGCAGCGGGAGGGCGACGAAGGTCCGGCCGCGGTCGGTCTTCGGGTACTCGCGGGCCAGGTCTACCGCTAGCCGGTCCAGCTCGCGCTGCGCCGCGTCCAGCGTCACCCCGGGCGCCAGCCGCCCCACGATCCCCAGCCAGTGCTGGTCGCGCGCCCCGACGGGGTCGCGCAGGTAGTGCGGGAGGTCGAGCGCGAACCAGATCCCGGCGTCGCCCATCGGCCCCACGAAGCCGCGGGGGAGCACCCCCACCACCTCGTACGGATTCCCGTCGACGCGGAGCGTGCGGCCGACCACGTGCGGGTCGCCGCCGAACTCGCGCTGCCAGGCCGCGTCGCTCAGCATCACCACGGGCGCGTCGGCGTCGGCCTCCGTCAGCGTCCGCCCCAGCGCGGCGCGCACCCCCAGGGTGGAGAAGAACCCGCCCCCGACCAGCGCGCCGGGGATGACCCGCGGCCCGGACTCGCCCTGGTAGGTGACGTCCATGGTGCCGAAGTTGAAGGCCGCCACGCCGGAAAAGGAGCGCAGCCGCCGGGCCATGTCGGCCGCCGTCCCCGGGCTCACCGACGAGCGGTCCATCCCCGACTTCTCGAACTTCGCGTACACCCGCACCAGGCGCCCCGCGTCCGCGTAGGGGAGCGAGTCGAGGAGCACCGACTTGACCACGCCGAAGACGGCGGCGTTGGCGCCGATCCCCAGCGCCAGCGTCAGCACCGCCAGGAGGGAAAAGACGGGAGCGCGCAGCGCCGAGCGCACCCCGAAGCGGAGGTCCTGGCGCAGGTCGTCCAGCCAGTCGCGCCGGGCCTCGGCGCGTCGGTCCTCGTGCAGCATCTGCGCGCACTCCTCGCGCACGCCCTCCAGGTTCCCGAAGCGCTCCAGTGCGGCGGCGCGGGCGGCGTCGGGGTCCATGCCGCGGGCCACGTACTCGCGGACGCGCTCTTCCAGGTGAAAGGCCAGCTCGTCGGCGACCTCGGCCTTCGGTTCCCCGCGGAAGAGGCGGGAGCGGCGCCCGCCGGGAGACGAGTTGCTCATGGCCGCCTCCCTAGCGCAGGATGGTGACGGGGTCCACCCGCGTCGCCCGGCGCACCGGCACCAGCAGCGCGACCGCGGCGCACGCGAGCAGCAGGGCGAGGGCGGCCCCGAGCGCGACCGGGTCGAAGGGCTCGACGCCGTACAGGAGCCCGCGCACGAAGCGCGTCACCAGCACGATCCCCCCGGCGCCGGCGACCAGCCCGGCGGCCATCCACACCCCGCCCTGGCGCAGCACCAGTGAGGCGATGGCGCGCCGGCTCGACCCGAGCGCCACCCGCACCCCGAACTCCCGCTCCCGCGCCGCGGCCATGCTGGCGAACATGGCGTAGACCCCCACCGAGGCGAGGAGGAGCGCCAGCGCGCCGAAGGCGGTCATGAGCACCACCGGGAGCCTGCGGCTGGTGAGCCGGTCGGCGAGGAAGGTGCGCAGGGTGGTGGCTTCGCGCATGGGGACCCCGGGGTCCACCGCCGCGATCTCGCGGCGCACCGGGTTGACCAGCGCGAGCGGGTCGCCGCTGGTCCGCAGGAGCAGCGTCCGGGTCGGGCGCGCGTCGAGCCGCGACGTCCCGTACGCCATCGGCTCCGCGTCGGGGCGAGCCGGGTCGTTGCGCACGTCGCCCACGATCCCGACCACCGTGTACGGCGTCGAGTTCGGGTCCGGGCCCATGCGGAGCTGCGCGCCGAGCGCGCCGCCGCCGGGCCAGAAGCGCCGGGCCATCGCCTCGCTGACGACCATCGTCGGCGGGGCGTCGGGGCGGTCCTGCGGCCCGAAGACGCGCCCGCTGCGGAGCGGGATGCGCAGGGTGTGGAAGTAGTCGTCCGAGACGGGAGCGTAGAGCACGAACGGCTGCGCGTCGGACGACGGCGGGGGTGCCCCCACGATGTTGATCCCGTTGTGCTGCTTAACGTCGGTGGGGACGGCGCTCGCTTCTCCCACCGAGGTCACGCCGGGGAGGCCGCGCAGGCGCTCCTCCAGCAGCCCGAAGAAGCGGGTCTGCGCCGCCGGATCCTGGTAGGTGGCGGAGGGGAGCTGCACCGCCACCGCCAGCACCCCGTCCGGGCCGAACCCCGGCGCCTGCGACGTCATCGCCAGGAGGCTCCGGACCAGGAGGCCGGCGCCGGTGAGGAGGGAGACGCAGAGCGCGATCTGTCCGGCGACCAGCACGCCGCGCAGGTTCCGCGACCGCCGCCCCTCGCTGGCGCCGCGGGTCTCGTCGCGGAGCGTTTCCTGCGGCTCCGAGCGGCGGACCGAGAGAGCCGGGGCCAGGCCGAACACCACCCCCGTGAGCAGCGCCAGCACCGAGGTGAAGAGGAGCGCGCCCCGGTCGAGCGAAAGCTCGGCGTAGGAGGGGAGGGCCTGCGTGGCGAGCCCCCGGAGCAGGGCCAGCCCCCCCATCGCCAGGAGGATTCCCGCCACCCCGCCGGCCACGGCCAGGAGGAGGCTTTCGGTGAGGAGCTGCCGCACCAGGCGCCCACGCCCCGCGCCGAGCGCCACCCGCACCGCGAACTCCTTGCGGCGGGAAAGGGTGCGGGAAAGGAGCGCCCCGGCCAGGTTGGCGCAGGTGATGAGGAGGACCAGCCCCGCGCTCGCCATCAGCACCAGGAGCGGGGTGCGCGTGTCGCCCACCATCGCGTCGCGGATCGGCATGGCGCGGATCCCCAGGCTGCCGTCGTCGCGCGGGTACTCGCGCGAGAGCTGGTCGGCGATCACCTCCATCTCGCGGCGGGCGGCGTCCTGGGCGACGCCGGGCTTCAGGCGGGCGACCATCCCCAGCCACCCCGCGCCGCGCACCGCCACCGGGTCGCGCAGCGTGGGGCCGAGGTTGAGCGGGTAGTAGATGTCCGCGTCTCCCATGGGACCGACGAAGCCGCGCGGGAGCACGCCCACCACGGTGCGCGTGATCCCGTTGGTGACCACCTCCCGCCCCACTATGCCGGGATCGCCCCCGAAGAGCCGCTGCCAGGCGGGGTGCGTGAGCAGCACCATGCGGGCGGTGTCCGCCACGTCGTCGTCCCGGATGAGGCGGCCCATGGCGGCCGACACCCCCAGCGTGGGGAAGAAGGCCGGCTGCACCCATGCCACCTGCACCACGCGCGGCTCGTCGGTCCCCGCGAGCACCGCGTCCGTGGGGTTGCTCCGGAACGCGGCCATGCTCGAGAACGAGTGCTGCCGCTCGGCGACGTCCGTGATGGTGCCCGCGCTCAGCCCGCCCTGCTCGTTGGTACCGTCGCGGAAGCGCCCGTACACGCGCACCAGCGCCCCGGAGTCGCGGTAGGGGAGCGCGTTGAGGAGCACGGACTTGACCACGCCGAAGACGGCGGCGTTGGCGCCGATCCCCAGCGCCAGCGTCAGCACCGCCAGGAGGGAAAAGACGGGAGCGCGCAGCGCCGAGCGCACCCCGAAGCGGAGGTCCTGGCGCAGGTCGTCCAGCCAGTCGCGTCGGGCTTCCGCGCGGCGCTCCTCGTGCAGCATCTGCGCGCACTCCTCGCGCACGCCCTCCAGGTTCCCGAAGCGCTCCAGGGCGGCGGCGCGGGCGGCCTCCGGGTCCATGCCGCGGGCCACGTACTCGCGGACGCGCTCTTCCAGGTGGAAGGCCAGCTCGTCGCCCACCTCGGTCCCCGGCTCTTTCTGGAAGAGGCGGGAGCGGCGCCCGCCTGAGGATTTCTCGCTCATGGTCACCTCGCCCAGGCGGGGGCCTGCGTGGAGCCGATGGCCTCGGTCACCGCCGCCGCCAGCCGCTGCCACCCCGTAGACTGCTCGCCGAACTGCCGCCGCCCCTCGGCGGTCAGGTGGTAGAACTTCGCCCGGCGGTTGTTCTCGGAAACCCCCCACTCGCCGCGGATCCACCCCTTGCGCGCCATGCGGTATAGGGCGGGGTAGAGCGAGCCCTCCTCCACGCGCAGCACGTCGCCGGTGGCGCTCTCGATCCAGCTCGCGATCCCGTAGCCGTGCATCGGCCCCCAGGAAAGCGTCTTCAGCACCAGCAGCTCCAGCGTTCCCTGCAGCAGCCCTGAATCCTTGGCGAACACGAGACGGCCTCCACTGTCGGGGTGATCCACGCGCCGGCCGCGGCCGGTCTCCCTATTCTGATCTAAGGGAGAGGATAAGATGGCTCCCTTAGACGCGCAAGGGAAACGTGTGTAGCCCCCGGAGTAATCGATCCCTCAGCGGGTGGCCATCACCCATGCGGCCGCGGCGACGACGCGGGCGATGTCCGCAGCGTAACCGGGGTTGACGAACTGGGCCACGTCACTCGGTCTGTGGTAGTGTTCGTTCCGTTCTTCCTGTGGAGAATGGGCAGAGGGGCCTGGATAGAAGTCCTCGCAAATATAGCAGGCCGGGTAGTTCCTGAGCAGGAAGTTGTAGTGGTCGCTGCGCTGCTCGCCCGGATCCTCGTCCAGACCGAGCGCCGTGGAGTATACCTGCGGAAGGGGGAGCCGGTCCGAAACCCGGGGAACCAGTGTCGCGATCTGTTGCGCCAGGGCGAGCGTCTGGTCCCGTATCCCGGGAGCGCACGAGCAGCCGGCGTGTACCTCCCAATCCGGCTCTCCGGCGGCGTTCTGGCCGATCATGTCCATGTGGAAGACCGCTACGATCTTGGTGCTGCTCTGCCGCTCCTCTTCGGCGTATCGGGCACTGCCCGCCATTCCCTCTTCTTCGGAGTTGAACAGGACGAACCGGATCTCCCGGCGGGGAGGACGAATCTCCGCCAGCTCGGCCAGTGCTCCGGCGGCGGCCAGGACTCCCGCGATGCCGCTGGCATCGTCGTCCGCGCCCGGTGCCGGATCTAGTTCCTTGTCGTAGGTTCCTCCCTGCTCCGCGGTGGAGTCCAGGTGGGCACTCACGATGATGACCTCGACCGGTTCGCTTCCGGGGATCCGCGCCTCCACGTTCGCGATCTCCTTCAGATAAGGCGTGAAGGTGCGGGTCCGGACGACGAGCCCCCTGCCGCGGCTCTCGAGGTCGGCCACCAGCGCGCGGGTCGCGTCAGCGTTGTCGTCGTGGAAGATGTGTCGGCTCTGGAGGCGCCTGTCTCCCTTGATCGGCAGGGTCTCCGAATAGCGCACCACGTCCCTGTAGATCGCCTTTTCGTCGATGTGCTTTTGAAGGACATTGATCTCCTCGGTGCTGAGAGGATCGGCATCGAGTATCGCACCTGCGGTACGCGCTGAGTCGAGCCCGACTGCGGCGGCCTCCAGGAGACCTGCCGAGGGGATAAGCATCAGCGAACGTCCGTGCCGGGCTCCCGAGAACGGGTAGCGCTCCGGCGGTTCGCCGGGGGGCAGGGCTACGACGAGCCCTTCACGGGTCGAGGCGAGGACGCGCCGGGCCGCACGGCTGCCGGAGAACAGGGAAGAGGAGTTGCCCGATGGAACCAGGAAGCCGGTCTCCATCTGGCGGTCGTCGCGCAGGAGGTGCAGCTGAGTGCGCTGCGGCTCGTCCTCCTCCCCGAGCCGGTCCACCCAGAAGCCGTAGTCGTCGAGCGCGGCGGCGGTGGGAGGATCCCCGATGGCGTACACGACCGGGGTCCCGCCCGGCTCGGTCGTCACATGAAGGGAGACCAGTGGCAGGCTCTGCAGCACG
>JAFAYN010000432.1 GCA_019240375.1 Gemmatimonadota bacterium | reverse complement strand
CCAACGTGGACTTCTTCTCGGCCTCGGTCTACACCACCCTCGGCATCCCCGAGGACCTGTTCACCGCCGTGTTCGCCATCGCCCGGACGCCGGGGTGGACGGCGCACCTGTTCGAGCAGTACGCCAACAACCGCCTGATCCGCCCGCAGGTCGACTACGTCGGGCCGCGGGACAAGAAGGTGACGCCGCTCGACCAGCGCTGATTCCGGCGCTCTGATCCGCCCTCCGGGGCGCGGCGGACATCCGTTGCGCCCCGGAGGTTTTTTTATGGCCGGGCACCGGCTATACTGTCGTCCGTCGTACGAGCGGTCGTACCCGCACAACTCCCAACTTCTGGTATAGAGAGCCATGTCCGCATCCTGGCAGCCGACGGTCCCCGCGCAGGGGGAGCGCATCTCGATCCGCGACGGTGAGCTGAACGTCCCCGACCAGCCGATCCTCCCCTTCATCGAGGGCGACGGGACCGGGCCGGACATCTGGGCCGCTTCGCAGCCGGTCTTCGACGCCGCGGTGGAAAAAGCGTACGGCGGGAAGCGCCGCATCCACTGGATGGAGGTGCTCGCCGGGGAGAAGGCGTTCAACGGCACCGGGAGCTGGCTCCCCGACGCCACGCTGGACGCTTTCCGCGAGTACCTGGTGGGGATCAAGGGGCCGCTGACCACCCCGGTGGGCGGGGGGATCCGCTCGCTGAACGTGGCGCTCCGCCAGATCCTGGACCTGTACGCCTGCGTGCGCCCGGTGCAGTGGTTCGAGGGGGTGCCCTCTCCGGTCAAGCGTCCGGACCAGGTGGACATGGTCATCTTCCGCGAGAACACGGAAGACATCTACGCGGGGATCGAGTTCGAGGAGGGGACGGAGGACGCCGACCGCTTCCGCCAGCTGCTCCGCGAGACCTTCCCGGACCGCTACAAGAAGGTGCGCTTCCCCGACAGCGCCAGCTTCGGGATCAAGCCGGTCTCGCGCGAGGGGACCGAGCGCCTGGTGCGCTCCGCGATCCAGTACGCCATCCGCCACGGCCGGCGCTCGGTGACGCTGGTGCACAAGGGGAACATCATGAAGTTCACCGAGGGCGGCTTCCGCGACTGGGGGTACGAGCTGGCGAAGCGCGAGTTCGGGGCGGTGGACTACGAGGGCGGGCCGTGGCAGGTGATCCGGCAGGACGGCCGGGAGATCGTGGTCAAGGACTCGATCGCGGACGCCTTCCTGCAGCAGATCCTGACCCGTCCGGCCGACTACGACGTGATCGCCACGCTGAACCTGAACGGCGACTACGTGTCCGATGCGCTGGCCGCGCAGGTCGGCGGGATCGGGATCGCGCCGGGCGCCAACATCAACTACGTGACCGGGCACGCCATCTTCGAGGCGACGCACGGCACCGCGCCCAAGTACGCCGGCAAGAACATGGTGAACCCGGGCTCGGTGATCCTGTCGGGCGAGATGATGCTCCGCTACATGGGGTGGGGCGAGGCGGCCGACCTGATCGTCCGCGGCCTGAACGGCGCCATCGGCCAGAAGACGGTGACCTACGACTTCGAGCGGCTGATGGAGGGCGCGACCAAGGTCTCTTGCTCGGAGTTCGGCGAGCAGATCATCCGCAACATGTGATCGCCATGAACGTAAGCGTTCAATCCGCGGCCTCGGGCCGGTTCGCCACCCCCCTCCTCGCCGTCCCCGTCTTCGCGGACGCGCCGGGCGACGAGGCAGTGGCGGGGCTCGACGCCGGCACCGCCGCGCAGATCGCCGCGGCGCGCGCCCGGGGAGACTTCACCGCCAAGGAGAACCAGACCCTCCTGGCATACCCCGCCGGGGGCGACTCCCCCGTGGAGCGCGTCCTCCTAGTGGGGATGGGGAAGCGCGACGACCTGACCCCGGAGCGGCTGCGCCGCGCCGGGGGGACCGCCGCCAAGCAGGCCGGCAAGGTCCGCGCGGAGCGGGTCGCCTTTGTCCTCCCGGCCGGGCTGCTGGCGGCCGGGAAGGTGGACGCGCGGCAGGCCGCCCAGGCGCTGGTGGAGGGGGTGGCGCTGGGCGCCTACACCTTCACCGAGATGAAGTCGCGCCCGGAGAACGGCGACGCGCCGGTGGCGCTGAGCGACCTGGCCGTGCTGGTGGAGGGGGACGACTCCGCCGCCGCCGTGCGCGAGGGCGCCCGCGTGGGCGAGATCCTGGCCCGCGCCGAGCTCCTGGCCCGCGACCTGGGGAACCTCCCCGGCAACGTGGCGACCCCCACCTACCTGGCGCAGACCGCCGAGAAGATCGCGGGCGCGCACGGGATGAAGCTGACCGTCCTCGGACGGAAGGAGCTGGAGGCGGAGGGGATGGGCGGCCTCCTGGCGGTGGCCCAGGGCTCCGAGCAGGAGCCAAAGCTGATCGTCCTGGAGCACCGCCACGGCGGCAAGGGGACGAAGCCGCTGGTGATCGTCGGCAAGGGCGTCACCTTCGACTCGGGCGGGATCTCCATCAAGCCCGCCGCGAACATGGAGGAGATGAAGTTCGACATGAGCGGCGCGGGGGCGACCCTGGCCGCCATGCAGGCGATCGGCGAGCTGGGGGTGAAGGCCGACGTGATCGGCGTGGTCCCCACCACCGAGAACCTGCTCTCGGGCGCCGCCATGAAGCCGGGCGACGTCCTCCGCAGCCACCTGGGGAAGACCATCGAGGTGGTGAACACCGACGCCGAGGGGCGGCTGATCCTGGCCGACGCCCTGTCGTACGTGCGCCGCTTCGACCCGGCGGCGGTGATCGACGCCGCCACCCTGACGGGGGCGTGCGTGATCGCGCTCGGGCACCAGGCCTCGGCGGCGATGGGGAACGACGAGGCGCTGATCGAGGAGATCCGCGCCGCGGGCGACCGGGTGGGACAGCGCATCTGGCCGCTCCCGATGTACGACGAGTACCGCGAGCAGATCCGCTCCGACTACGCGGATATCAAGAACTCGGGCGGGCGACCGGCGGGGACGATCACCGCCGGGTGGTTCCTCCGCGAGTTCGTCAGCTACCCCTGGGTGCACCTGGACGTGGCGGGGACGGCGTACGGGGAGGGGAAGCTCCCGTACCAGACCCGCGGCTCCACCGGCGTCCCCACGCGCCTGTTCGTGGAATGGGTGCTGGCGCGCGCGGGGTGACCGGAGGCCGGATGCACAGGCTTTTCCGCGGGGCGGGGAGGCGCGGCGGGTGGATCGTCGCCGT
>JAFAYN010000396.1 GCA_019240375.1 Gemmatimonadota bacterium | reverse complement strand
CAGCAGGTGCGCTTCTGCTTCTGCAAGCGCGACGAGACGCTGCACGCCGCCGTCGAGCGGCTGGAAAAGCTGCGCCGGGGGTGAGTCCCGCGCGACTCACATCTCCAGCTGCACGCCGACATTGAAGACACGGCCGGCCAGCGGCGCCCAGAGGTCCGTGGCGGGCTGGCCGACCGCCGAGGGGGCAGGGCGCAGCAGCGGGTCGTAGCGACTCTGGCGCACGTCGAGCAGGTTCAGCGCGTTGAAGAAGACCTGCGTCTCGCCGAAGCTCTTGGCGGCCAGGAAGTTCAGCTCGGAGAAGGGGCGGGTGAAGCCGCGATACGGATCGTTCTCGATGCGCATCTTCCCCGTGTACGCCCACTCCACGCCGACGCGACCGACCTCCTCGTCCTCCAGGATGGCGCCGACCTCGCCCGCCTTCCGCGGCACCCTCTCCGCCCAGCGCCTCCCGCCCGACGGGTTCTCCTCGCGGGCATCCAGATACGTGTAGCTGGCGAGAAGCTGGAGGACGCCGTGGTCGACGTGGGCGAGCAGCTCGGCGCCCCGGGTCTCGCGGGGCCCCGCCATGCTGTAGAGCTCCAGCATCGGCGTGGGGCCGGTGCGGACCGTGCGCTCGTTCAGCGGGTGGCGGACGCGGGACCCGAAGACGCTGGCGCTCAGCTCCAGCGGGCCTGCGTTCCAGCCCGCGTCCAGCGACACGCCGGCCGCGCTCTCGGCCCGGAGGTCCTGTACGGGCGAGAGCTTGGCGAGCCCGACGGCCTCCACCTCCTCGATGAGCGGCCGCGGCGCCGCCCACCCGGTACCGCCGGACGCCCGCACCGTCAGTCCGCCGCCAGGCCGGACGAGCGCGGAGACCCGCGGGCTCAGGAAGGTCCCGTACCGGTTCTGGTGGTCCACACGAGCGCTGAGCGCCACCGTCAGCCAGTCGGCGAGCACCGCCTCGTCCTGCGCGAAGACGCCGGGTGTCACGTAGCGGTACTCGGCCCCCCGGTTCACCGGCGCGGAGAGCGCATCCACCTCCAGCGCCGACCCCAGCACCCAGGTGTGCCCGGCGTGGCTCCCGCCGAGGGTGGCCTCGGCGAAGCCGGTGGTCTGCCGGTCCCGCTCGACACGCTCGGCATACGAGCGCCGGTGCGACTGCCGGGTGACGGACGCCCGTCCCCCCAGCAGCAGGCCGCCACCGGTGAGCGCATGGCCGGCGAGGCCGGCGTCGGCGCGCCGCGTGTCGAGACCTTCCGCGTACGCCGGGCCCGACGGGAGCGTCCGGCCGGGAAGGGTGCCGCCCCGCCGGTTCTCGGCGGTGTAGCCGCCGGTGAGCAGCAGCGAGCGGCCCGCGCCATCGTCCCAGAAAAGGCGCGGACGCGCCTCCGCCCGCCGGTAGCCGGCCACCTCCGCCCACCCGTCCCCGTCCGGGTCCTCCCGTCGCTGCCCGTGGGCGCCCCCGGTGAGCGTGTACCCCCATCGCGGCGTGATCCGGCCGGGGACGAAGCCCACCAGGTCCGTTTCGCCCAGCGAGCCGGCGTTGGCGAGCACCATCGGATCGCCCGTGGGGCGCTTCGACACCAGGTTGAGCACCCCGCCCAGCGCCGAGCCTCCGTAGAGCGCCGAGGCGATCCCCGGGATCACCTCGACCCGCGCCAGGTCGAGGGGCGGAGTCTGGAGAAGCCCGAAGGCGTCCGGCTCCGCCCCCAGCAGCGGAAGGCCGTCCATCAACACCTGGGTGTGGCGCGCCGGCATCCCGCGCATCCGCAGCCCCGCGCCGCCCAGGCCGGGGACGCTCTGGTCGACGTGCACTCCCGGCAGCTCGTTGAGGAGCGTCGTCAGAGAGCCGGGCGCGATGGTCTGGTTCTCCTCGATCTCCTCCAGTGGTACCGCCTCCACGCGGATCGGCTGCTCCTCCACCACCGTGGCCCCGCGCGTGGCGGTGACCACGAGCGCCTCCGCCTCCAGCGTCTTCTCCCGCAGCTCCACGGTGAGGGTCGCCTCCGACCCGGCCGGCACGGTGGCGACCACCGTGGTGTCGGCGAAGCCCAGGCGGGCGATGGCCACCCGGTGCTCACCGACGGGGAGCCGCAGCCGGGCGTCACCGCGCAGGTCGGTGCCGGCCACGACGCCCTCGGAGCTGACGCGTGCCCCGGGGATCGGTGCGGCCGCGTGGCGGACCCGGACCCGGAGCGCGCCGGTCGGCTCCTGCGCCAGGGCCGCGCCCCCCGCACCCGTAAGGGAAAGGCAGAGGGACAGGATCGCGGCGGAAGCCAGGAGGTGTCGCATGGGTCGCTCGGTGCGGGTGTCCGGCTCGTCCTCGGCCAGCAGGATGCGCATCGTGCAGCTCCCGGGGTCCATGTCTGCGACCGCCGAGCCGGCGGCGCCCGATACGAGGTACACGAGGAGCGGAGATCGGGTCGCACCATCCGTTCCATGACCGCCGAGGGAAACTCCGTGGCGCCTGCGGGGTCCAACGCCGGTCGGTTCCTTGCCTCGGCGGGGGTGAAGCCCAGGCTCAACGTGTGGACGGGGGAGAACGGGTGACGGAGATGGAGGAAGGGGAGACCGGCGGCCCGGAGGCGGGCGCCGCGCTCTGGTTCGTGTTCCGCGGGCGGGACCTGCTGGTGCGGGTGGAGGGGGAGGCGCTCGCCGTTCCCGCCCTGCGCGAGCCCGGGGAGCTGGGGATCGATCCGCTGCGGCTCCTGGAGCTGGAGGAGCTGGGCGGCGTCCCCACGCGCGCCGCCGAGGTGGCGGAGGACTTCGAGCCGCCCGAGGGAACGGAGTTCCGCGGGCTGCGCGCGACGTACGGCCTGCTGGACGAGGCGCACTTCCGCATGGCCGGGCGCGCCGTGCAGATGGTGGACTGGGACCGGACGCACCGCTTCTGCGGGCGCTGTGGCACCCCCACCCACACCCTGGCGCACGAGCACGCCCGGGAGTGCCCCCGCTG
>JAFAYN010000251.1 GCA_019240375.1 Gemmatimonadota bacterium | reverse complement strand
GAAACGACTCCGCGGGAGTGGAGGTCAAGGAGCATACCACGGGGCCGCCGGGCACGAAAAAGCGGCACCCCTCGTCGCAGGGGTGCCGCTCCAGGGTCGACGGAAGCGACCGCCGCTCGCCCAGCTACTTACTTCGTCCGCAGCCCGGTCAGCCCGTGGGCCCACGGGTCCTGGCGGAGCCAGGCCGGGTCGTTGGGGGAGAAGAGGAAGACCATCCCGCCGTTGCCGATGAGGGGGATCAGCCGCTCGGCGCGGTCCGGCTCCATCGCCGGGCACCCCTCGCTCCGTCCGGCGCCGTCCGGCGTCACGTACGGCGCGCCGTGCACCACCACCGCGCGGTCGTAGGCGGCGCTGTTGAAGGCGCCGGACACGCCGCTCATCCGCAGCCCGATGGAGCGGTAGCTCCCGCCGCCGGAGCTTCCGGTGAAGGCGTAGACCTCGCGCGTCAGGAAGAGCCCGAGCGACGACATGTAGCTCCCGCTCTCGTTGGAGAACCGCTCCGGCACGCCGTCGGGGGCGTCGGATCCCCTCCCGTGCGCCACGGTGAACGGACCCTCCACCACCTTCAGCGCGTCCATGTCGAACACGTACCCGCGCGGCGTGCGGCTGTCCAGGCCGTAGTCCACGAAGTACAGGTACGGGTTGCGGACCTCGCCCGGGTGGGCCGCCCGGTAGTTGTAGTACGCCTGGAAGGCGAGCCGCAGGGCGGCCGGGTCGCTCTTCCGCGTGACCTGACCGGCGAGGGCGGTCAGCGCGCCCACCACCAGGATCCCGCGGGAGCCCGCTTCCGCCGCGATGGTCGCCGGGACGAAGGAGGCGACCCGGAGCCGGATGGCCAGAGGGAGCGGCGCGGCGCTCCCGGGTCCTCCCGGGGCCGCGTACGCGCGGGCCGGCTGCGACGCGTGGAGGTCTCCGGCTTCGGAAAGGAGGGTGCCGTTGAGACCGAGGAAAACGGCGGCAACGGCGTAGAGCTTGAGCAGATGTGGACGCATGCTCCTCGCGGCTCCGTGGGCGCGCCCTCTGAAAAGGGAGCGTCCCGGGGTGGTTTTTGGGGAAGAGAGACTGTAAAGGGAGTGCCGTGCGGCGGTTCCATCCACCGGCGGGATCAGGCCCTTGCGGGACCCGGACTTCCTGCGGCAGCGGAAATGAACACCTGGATACGCCCCGGAGTTCCGCTCCAACGCGAAAAGCACGTCACACGGCGGGGCGGCCGTGCGAGAGGCGGCGATTCGCCACGCTCGCGGAACCTTGTTGTCGGCAGTGACTCACAATTTATCTACGGAAAAAGCAGTTGACAAGTCCCCCGATGCGATTTATTCTACTGAAGAACCCGTAGACGAGGAGACCATGAGCGAGATCTACTTTCCCCCCCGTGAGCTGGAAGTGATGAGTGTCCTCTGGCGCCTGGGCTCCGCGACGGTGGCCGAGGTGCGGGAGGCGCTGCGGGAGGACCTGGCCTACACCTCGGTCCTGTCCGCGCTGCAGACGCTGGAGGACAAGGGGTACGTGCGGCACGAGGCCGAGGGGCGCGCGTACCGGTACTTCCCCGTGGTGGAGGCGGAGCGCGCGGGCGGGAGCGCCCTGGCGCGCATCCGCGACGCCATCTTCCAGGGCTCGGCCGAGCGTATGTTCGCGCAGATCGTCTCGGACCGGGGGCTCCCGCGCGAGGAGCTGGAGCGGATGCGCCGCCTCCTCGCCGAGCGGCTGGGGGAGAAGCCATGACCCTTTCCTGGATCGTCTACGGGCTGCTGGTCGGCACCCTGCTGGCCGCAACCGCGCGCGGGCTGGAGGAGGTGTGCCGCCTCGCCCGCTTCCCCACCCGCTGGGTGTGGGCCGCCGCGCTGGCGACGACCGTCGCCCTGGCCGGGCTCGCGCCGCGCCGGGACCTCCCCCGCCCGGTAGCCGTGGCGAGCTTCACCCCCTCCGGCCCCGTTCGCGCCAGGGTCGCCTCGTCATGGAGCGACGAGGTGCGGCTGGCGCTGACGGGCGCACGGAGCGCGCTGGCGGAGTCGCTGCGCGGCGCCGTGGCGGCCGTGGAGCGGCACGCGCCTCCCGCGCTCGACCGCTACCTGGCCGGCTCCTGGATGGTGCTCAGCGCGGCGTTGCTCGTCGTGTTCGCGGGGGTGTACGCCCGCTTCCACGGGGCGCGGCGGGGCTGGCCCGTCACCGTGCTGCACGGGACGCGGGTCCGGCTCGCCCCCGGCGTGGGGCCGGCGGTGGTCGGCCTGTCCCGCCCCGAGATCGTGGTGCCACGCTGGCTCCTGGCGCACACGGCGGAGGAGCAGCGGCTGGTGCTGGCCCACGAGCACGAGCACGTGGCCGCCCGCGACCCGCTCCTCCTCGCCGGCGCCTGCCTCGCGGCGGTGCTCCTCCCCTGGCACCCGGCCGTGTGGTGGATGCTGTCGCGGCTGCGGCTGGCGGTGGAGCTGGACTGCGACCGCCGGGTGCTGCACCGCGGCGTGCCGCCGCAGACGTACGGTGCCCTGCTCATCGAGCTCGCCGGACGCTGTTCCGGCCTGCGTGTCGGCGCTATCGCGCTCGCCGACGAATCTTCCCACCTGGAACGGAGGTTGCTCGCCATGAAGCCACACTTCTCCCGCTTCGCCCCTGTCCGCGCGGCCGCAGTCGGCGCCGCCGCGCTCCTCGCCCTGGTGGCCGCCTGCGAGGCGCGGCTCCCCACCTCGGCCGAGGTGGACGACATGGACGTCGCTTCCGCGCAGCGCAGCATGCGCCGCGTGTCGGTCACGGAGCTGGACGACAGCCGGACGGTGTTCCTGGTGGACGGCGCGCGGGTCACCGCCGCCGAGGCGAAGGCGATCGAGCCCGAACGGATCGGCGAGATCTCGATCAACCGCGGCAAGACGGAGGGGGAGCCCTCGCAGGTGCTGATCACGAC
>JAFAYN010000172.1 GCA_019240375.1 Gemmatimonadota bacterium | reverse complement strand
GGGGGGGGGGGGGGGGGGGGGGGGGGGCTGGTCGGGACTCGCGCGAACGCCGGCTCAGTACGCCCCCATCCGGCTCGCCGAGGCTCGGACAGCAGCCCCCTTGATCCCCCAATTCGGGGGAAAGCTGAACGGCGACAGAGGGGCTCTTTCGGTTCGGGCTGTTCCCTGCTTTTCCCAGATGATGTTGCGGAGGGAGACACGCCCGGCGGTTTGGGCGGGGCTCCCGTAGCGGACGGGGAGACTGCCGGCAGTATCGGCAGGCTCACCGGCCCCGCGGAAGAGACGGACGGCCGTATCGTCCGGCTCTGGAGCGGCCCCAGACACCGATGCCCCGACCGACGATCCCAGAGCCTTCCTTCATTATATCTCCCACCCATCCATGAAGCAGACCGTTCACCCCAGGCAGATCGACGCCATCCGCGAGGTGGTCAACATCGGCGCCGGCCACGCGGCCACCGCCCTGTCCACCATGACCAACCTCACGGTGATGATCTCCGTCCCGCGCATCCAGTGGGTGGAGCGACCGGCCGGGGCCGAGCCCACGCTCCCCTCGGACGACCGCCTGGTGATGGTCTCCGTGTCGGTGGACTCCCCCAAGGCGGGACACGGCGAGCGGGCGTCGCTGATCATCGGCCGGCGCACGGCGATGCAGATGGTGGGGCTCCTGCTCCGCCGCCAGATCGACCCGGACGGGGAGCTGGGGCTGCTGGAGCGCTCGACGCTGCAGGAGCTGGGGAACATCGTCTGCGCCTCGTACGTGGGGGTGCTGGGGAGCTTCCTGGGCGACAGCGTGATGATCGGGACGCCCGAGATGAAGGAGGGGTCGCGCGGGGAAATGGCGTCGCAGGTGGCGAACGGGCTGATGATCGAGACGGACTTCTCGCTCCTGGGCTCGACCTTCGAGGGGGTGTTCGTCCTCAGCCACACCGAGGTGTCGTTCGCCTCGCTGCTGGAAGCGCTCGGCCTGGGGAACCTGTCCTGAGCCGCCGCGCCCGTGCCTGACCGTCGGGACGCGCCCGGCGCGCTCCCGGACTTCTCGCCCGCCGCCCGCGAGCGGCACTGGTGGGTGCTGGACCGGAGGGTCTGGGACCTGCTGGTGATCGGCGGGGGGATCACCGGGACCGGGATCGCGCGGGACGCGGCGGGGCGCGGGCTGAGCACCGCGCTGGTGGAGGCGGGCGACTGGGCGGAGGGGACCAGCTCCCGCTCGTCGCGCCTGGTGCACGGCGGCCTCCGCTACCTGGAAACGGGCGACTTCCGCCTGGTGTTCGAGGCGCTGGCGGAACGCCGCCGCCTGCTGGAGCTGGCTCCCCACCTGGTCCGCCCCCTCCCCTTCCTCTTCCCCGTCTTCCGGAAAAGCTCCGTCGGCGTGCACAGGCTGCGCGCCGGGATGTGGCTGTACGACGCGCTCTCGCTCTTTCGCGGGGTGCGCCGCCACCGCATGCTGCGCCGCGGCGCCGTGGCGGAGGTGGAGCCGCGCCTGACGCGCGAGGGGGTGCTGGGGGGCGCCGTGTACTACGACGCCTCGGTGGACGACGCCCGCCTGACGCTGATGGTGGCGCGCGGGGCGCACGAGGCCGGCGCGGCGACGGTCCCGCACGCGGAGGTGCTCGGCTTCATGCAGGACGAGGGCGGGATGCGGGGCGCGCGGGTGCGCGACTGCTTCACCGGCGAGGTGAAGGAGGTGCGCGCGAGGGTGGTGGTGAACGCCACCGGTCCCTGGTGCGACACGCTGCGCCGCCTGGCCGACCCGGGGGTGCGCCCCCGCCTGCGCCCCACCAAGGGGGTGCACGTCGTGCTCCGCCGCGAGCGGGTGGGGAACGCGGGCGCGATCATCTTCCGCTCGCCGCTGGACGGCCGGGTGATGTTCGTCCTCCCCTGGGGCGACTTCACCTACGTGGGGACCACCGACACCGACTACGAGGGTCCGCCGGCGCGGGCGTCCGCCAGCCGCGCGGACGTGGACTACCTGCTGGCCTCGGCGAACGACCTGTTCCCCGAAGCGAAGCTGGTCCCGCGCGACGTCCTCAGCACCTGGACCGGAGTGCGGCCCCTGCTCGCCCCGCAGGCCACGGCCGGCGCCGGGCCTTCGGAAAGCTCCACCTCGCGCGAGCACGAGATCTGGCGTGACCGCAGCGGGCTGGTGAACGTGGGCGGCGGAAAGCTGACCACCTACCGCGTGATGGCCACGCAGACGGTGGACTTCGCCGTGCGCCTGCTGCGCGCGTCCGGCGGCGCGGGCGAGATCGGCGACGCTCTGACGGCGGACCTCCCCCTCCCCGGCACCCCGGCGGAGCCGTGGGAGGCGTTCGAAGCCCGGATCCGGGGAGCGGCCAGGGCCCTGGCTCTGCCGGAAGCCGCCGTGCCGCACCTGATGCACGCCTACGGCGAGGACGCCGACACGATCCTCGCCGCGGTGCGCGAGGACCGAGGGCTGGGCGCGCCGATCGTGCCGGGGCTCCCCTACCTGTGGGCCGAGGTCCCGCACGTGGTGGCGAAGGAGATGGGGATGACGCTGGAGGACGTGCTGCGCAGGAGGCTGCACGTGTTCTACGAGACGGCGGACGGCGGGGTCGGGGTGGCGAGGGAGGTGGCGGAGCGGATGGCGGCGGTGCCGGGGATCGGGTGGGACGAGGCGGAGATCGATCGGCAGGTGGAGGCGTATCGCCAGGCGGTGGAGGAGACGCGGGGGAGCTGAGGCCCCCTCCCACAGCCTGCCCCTTGATCCCCCGCAAGCAGGGGAGGGGCTCAACCGCAACGGATTCAAGCAGTTCCCCTCTCCCAGAATTGGGAGAGGGGTGGCACGAAGTGCCGGGGTGAGGGCCTGCGATGTCCGGGCGCCGCACGCCCCCATCCGGCTCGCTTGGGCTCGCCACCTTCCCCCAATTCTGGGGGAAGGCTCAACGGCAAGCGAAAGAGAAGGGTCGGCATCCACATGGACGCCGACCCTTCACTGTCGTGGCTGTTCCCTGCCATTCCCACATTCTGTTGCGAGGGAGACCACAGCAGTATCGTGGGCTCCCGTAGCGGTCGGGGAGACTGCCGGCTGTATCGGCAGGCTCACCGGCCCCGCGGAAGAGACCGGCGGCTGTTTGCCGGGCTCTGGAGCGGCCCCGCCCCCGACGACCTACGAAACTCCCCTCACACCCAGCGGAAGAAGAACGCCAGCCCCGCCAAAATCACCAGCACGGTAATCACGAGCACCACGATCTGCATGGCGCTCCGCCCGGGCCCCGGCACCGGATCCGGACGCTGAGGAACCGGCTGCGATCCTCCCTCGAACGGCGGCTCACGATCTGACGTATCGGCCACGGGCGCACCCCTTTACATGCTCGGTGATCGGTTGCACGGTCCCTGCCCCGCGGTGAGCAACCCCCGTGCCGCCTGCCGCCCCTCCCCGCCCTGCCGCGAAGCAAAAAGAAGCACCGCCCGCACGATGGCGAGCGGCGCTTCGACCGTCCCTTCTCCCCGAGCCGACCCCGCCCTACGGAATGATCACCGGAGTGGTCGGCTTCGGCGTGGTGTCCGGAGGCGGCTGGACCGGCAGGCTCTCCGGCGGAGTCTCGGGCTTCGGCTCCGCCTTCGGAGGCGGACGCTTGCGCGGGGCCGGCCGAGGCTGCGCCTGCTGCGGCTTCGGCTGGGCCTGCTGCTGCGGCGGCGCGGCGCGCGGGGGCACCTGCGCCTGCGGGTACGGGTTCCGCGGCAGCGGCGCCGCCTGCGTGGGAGCCGGCACCGGACGCTGCGGCACGCCGGCCGCCGGCGCACCCGGCCTCACCACCGTGCCCGGAGGCACGGCACCCGGCACGACCGCACCCGGAGCCCGGGTGCCCGGCGGAACGGCCGTCCCCGGAGCGGCACCCGGCACCGCCGCGACACCCGGAGCGGGAGCCGCGGGAACCGGCTGCGCCGCGGCGCGGATCGAGTCCTGCACCCGCAGCGAGTCGCGCAGGTGCGCCGCGACGGCGGCCAGGCTGTCGGCCACGCGCGGGATCACCGTTCCCGGCGGGAAGCGGACGAACGGAGCCGGCCCCACCCGCCCCCGCACGAACGCCGCGCGCGTCCCCGGCGACCATGCCTGCGCCGTGGAAAGGGAGGTCAGCTCCACCCAGAGCGTGTCGCGCCGCACCCGCCCCGCCACGAAGCTCCCCGCGCCGTCGGCCCCGAAGGCCACGAAGGAGAAGATCCCGCCCCTGCGCACCTCGCCGACGAAGGGGAACCGGTCCCCCTCGCGCACGTACGCCCCGGCCACGGAGTCCATCCGCTGCGTCTGCACCACCAGGGCGCCCGGGGAAACCAGCCCCTGCCCCCGCGTGGCGGTGTCGCTCACGGGGAGGAGCCACCCGGCGAAGTTCCAGGTCCCCGCCACCTCGGGGAGCCCGGCGCGCGCCTCCATGCTGGGGCGCTTCAGGGGGGGGAGAGGCTGCACCTTCACCGGCTCGGCCCCGGCGTCGCCGCACGCGGCCAGCGCCAGGAGGAGCAGCGCCGTCCACCCGGATCGCCCACCCTTCCGTTCCGACATTCCACCCTTTCCTGTTCCTGGAACCGGCACACGGGCGCCACCACGTTCCGGGGGCGCATCTTCCCCGCCACCAGAACGTTCAGCACCGGCGCCGAAGGTTGACACCCTGTGACGCATTCCGTACTTTCTCCTCAGGAGTCGATCGGACCCGGGAAACCGGCCGCGCCCTCCGGCCGCAACGCTGAAGAGGCTTTCCATGTATCCCACCTCACAAATCATACCGCCCGACACGGACGCCGTGCTGCGGCACGTGCTGGAGGCGAACGGGCAGCGGTACACCGAGCAGCGCGCCGCCGTGTACCGCTTCCTGTGCGGC
>JAFAYN010000578.1 GCA_019240375.1 Gemmatimonadota bacterium | reverse complement strand
CACACCCTGGCCGCGCTCGCGGGGCTCCAGCCGCCCCCCTCGCGCCTGTACCTAGTGACCGACCATGAGGTCGACCCGGCCTCCTTCCACGAGGGTGTGCCCGGGCTCCGGGTGGTGGTCGCCGGGGACGACCCGTGGGCCGCGCTGGAGGAAGCCGGGGGCGTGGACGACCGGGTGCTCCTGGCCGACGCCCGCGCCCCGATGCTGGACGGGGGGCCGGGGCGCCTCCTGGAAGCGTCGGGGAACGCCATGCTGGTGGACGGCGGGGGGATCGTCGCGGCGGCGCTGCTCGACGCGCTGTCGGCCGCCGACGCTCTGCGCTCCTGGCGGGACCTCCGCGCCCTGGCCGGGATCGACGCCGTCCGGGTGGTGGACGAGGCGGGGGCGCTGGTCCTGCGCGACCGGCGCGCCTTCGCGCGGGCGTCCGCGGCGATCCGCGACCGGCTGGTGGAGCAGCTGATGGAGGGCGGCGTCACCTTCGTCCTCCCGGACACGGTCTGGGTGGACCTGGACGTGCGGATCGGGCGCGACTCGGTCATCTACCCCGGTGTGGTGCTGGAGGGGCAGACGACGATCGGAGAGGAAACGGTGGTGGGGCCGGGGTGCCGCATCATCGACAGCTGGATCGGGAGCGGGGTCGAGCTCAAGGGGTGGAACTACCTGTCGCACACCTCCGTGCGCAACCGTGCAATCCTGGAAGCGTATGTCCGACGCGGCTTCGACTGAGAACTCCACTGCGCCGGGCGAGACGGTCCGCCGTGCCGCCCGCGGCGAGCTCCCGGAGTGGGCCGAGATCTCGCCCGCGCGGCGCGAGCACATGGGGCGCGTGGCCGACCTCCTCGCCGCCTGGGCCGACTCCGCCGGCCTCGACCCCGCCGACCGCGACCGCTGGGTGGCGGCCGGGTGGCTGCACGACGCCCTTCGCAACGCCGACCCGGAGCGCCTGCGCCCGCTGGTGCCGGAGCGCTTCCGCTCCCTCCCCGACCCGGTGCTGCACGGTCCCGCCGCCGCCGAGCGCCTGGCCGGCGAGTGCGACCCGGAGCTGTGCGACGCGATCCGCTACCACACCCTGGGGCACCCCGGCTTCGGACTTCTGGGGAAGGCGCTGTACCTGGCCGACTTCCTGGAGCCGGGGCGCGACTTCGAGCAGGAGTGGCGGGGCGGCCTGGCGCGGCGGATGCCCGCGGAGATGGATGAGGTGCTCGCCGAGGTGCTGGCCGCCCGCATCCAGCACCTGGTCTCCCGGCGCAAGCCGGTGAGTCCCGAGACGGCCGCGTTCTGGAACGCGGTGGTGGGGAAGAAGTAGATGAAGCGCTTCCAGACGGCGGCGCTGTTCGTGGCGCTGCTGGTGGTGGCCGGGCTGGTGGGCTCCCTGGTGGCCGGCATAGGGAGCGACCGGAAGGCCGCCCCCGCGCCCCCTGAAAAGAGCGACGTCCCCGCCGCGAGGACCCGCCCCGGCGAGCGCGTCAGGGTGGAGGTGCTGAACGCCTCCGGGATCTCCGGCCTCGCGCGCCAGGCCACGCGTACGCTGCGCGACCGCGGCTTCGACGTGGTGAGCTTCGGCAACGCCAAGGGCTCCCCCGGCACCCCCTCGGTGGTGATCGACCGGGTGGGGAAGCAGGGGGTGGCCCGGAGCGTAGCCGACGCGCTGCAGATCGCCGACGTGCGCAGCCGCCCCGACACCGCGCTGTACGTGGAGGTGACGGTGGTGCTGGGGCGCGACTGGAAGGGCGCGGCGGCCGTGAGCGGGGTGGATTCGGGGACGGTGAAGGAGTAAAGCAGGTTACAGCCCGCAACGGCGGGCCCTCACCCCGGCGCTTCGCGCCACCCCTCTCCCAATTCTGGGCGAGGGGAACTACAACGACACGGCGAAGCTCCCCGACGAGAAGCAGTCGTAGTGCTCCCCTCTACCCTTGTGGGGGATCGAGGGGGCAAGCTGTGGGGGAGGGGGGCTGGTCGGACTCGCGAGACCCGGCATCACACGCCCCCATCCGCCTCGCTACGCTCGGACAGCAGCCCCCTTGATCCCCCAATGCTGGGGGAA
This sequence comes from Gemmatimonadota bacterium, assembly GCA_019240375.1. Classification (GTDB taxonomy): domain Bacteria; phylum Gemmatimonadota; class Gemmatimonadetes; order Longimicrobiales; family Longimicrobiaceae; genus JAFAYN01. The sequence continues at coordinate 9,613 of JAFAYN010000578.1, read as the reverse complement.
GGCTTTTTTGTCCATTTTTTACCGGGGTGTGCCCAGGCTCGAACCGCGCTCGCCCTCGCGGTGAGTGCGTCCAGAGGACGCCCGCCGTACCCAGCCGGGCTTTTCATAAGCCCGGCGATGCCGGCAAACAACGCAGGGCGGGCATTCGCGCGAATGCCCGCCCTGCGTTGTTTTGCCGTTCCCTGTCGTTCCCAAAAGATGTTGCGGAGGGAGACCCGGGGCTGTTTCCGGGGCTCACTCCGGGCTGGGGAGACTGCCGGCAGTATCGGCAGGCTCACCGGCCCCGCGGAAGAGACGGACAGTAGTACCGTCCGGCTCTGGAGCGGCCCGCCACCACCAGAAAATCAGTCCCCGGCAGCAGCCTCGCGCCCAGGCCTGGCCTTCATCGTAGAACCCGGGGTGATCTGCACAGGCTTACGTCCCTCCGTGGCCTCCGCCCGCAACTGCCCGCACGCCGCCGCGATGTCGCTCCCCCGCGACTCGCGCACGAACGCCGAGATCCCCCGCGCCTCCAGCCGCTCCACGAAGTAGTTCAGCCGCGCCCGCGAGCTGGGCTTCCAGTCCGTCCCGGGAATCGGATTGAACGGGATCAGGTTCACGAAGGCGTTGAACTCCCGGATCCGGTCCGCCAGCTCGTCGGCCAGCGCGGCGTCGTCCGTGACCCCCTGGATCATCACGTACTCGAAGGTGATCCGCTTCCCCCCCGCCTCGTCGAACTTCCGGAGCGCCTCCATCAGCTCGTCGATGGAGTGCTTCTTTTCGAGAGGGATGATCCGCTGCCGCAGCTCGTGGTTGGGCGCGTGCAGCGACACTGCCAGCCGGTACTGCTCCGGCATCGCCGCCATCTCCAGAATCCCCGGTACCACGCCCACGGTGGAGACGGTGATCCGCCGCGCCCCCAGCCCGTAGCCGCGGTTCAGGATCGCCAGGGAGGGGAAGACCGCCTTGCGGTTCATCAGCGGCTCGCCCATCCCCATGTAGACGATGTTGGTGATCTCCCCGTACCCGTTGTCGCGGGCCCAGGCGCGCGCCCCGCGGAACTGGGAAACGATCTCCCCCGCGGTGAGCTGCCGCCGGTACCCCGCCCATCCGGTCGCGCAGAAGGCGCACGCCATGGCGCACCCCGCCTGCGACGAGATGCACAGCGTCAGCCGGGAGGAGGTGGGGATCAGCACCGACTCGATCAATTCCCCGTCGTCCAGCCGCCACAGGTGCTTGGTGGTGCCGTCCACGGAGCGGGAAAGCTTCGCCACCGCGGGCGAGGTGAAGGCGAAGCGCTCGGCCAGGGCGTCGCGCTCGGCCCGGGGGAGGTCGCTCATCGCCTCGAAGTCGGCGGCGCCGCGCTCGTACAGCCACCCCAGTACCTGCTTGGCGCGGTAGCGGGGCTGCCCGCGCTCCTGGAAGTGGGCGGCGATCGCCTGCTCGGCCTCCTCGGGGAGGAGCCCCACGAGGTCGGTGCGCGCGTCGGGAGAGGTCATCGTCTCGGTCGGTCGGGACCGGCACGGGCGGGGCGCGGAAGGCCGCTCCGCCCGGCGGTGGTCGTTGCTCCCTCTAGTCCCCCCGTGCGCCCCGCAGGTTCCGCTCCGGGGCGGTCCGGCGTGCTTGATGCGGGGGGGCGGCGGAGTTAGGTTTGCAACCTTTGCACCCACGCGGCTCCCCGGCTGTGCAGTCGGGGAGGACGCTTCGCGTTTGTAAGATATCGGGTTCGAGGTGTTCGTGCTTCTTTCCGAGCTGCTCCCCCCCACGCGGATCCGCATCCCGCTGGGCGGAACGACCAAGGACGACCTGCTCCGCGAGCTGGTCGGCGTCCTGCACGCCGCCGGCGAGGTGGGGGACGAGGACGAGGTGCTGCGCGCCGTCCGCGAGCGCGAGGCCGTGCTCAGCACCGGGATCGGCAACGGCGTCGCCATCCCGCACGGCAAGTCGCCGCGGGCGGGCTCGCTCGCCATGGCGGCCGGGATCACCCGCGAGCCGGTGGAGTTCGACGCGCTGGACGGGCGCCCGGTGAACCTGTTCTTCCTCCTGGTGGGGCCGGACAGCGCCGCGGGCGACCACGTCAAGGCGCTCAGCCGCATCTCGCGCCTGGTGCGCAGCGACTCCTTCCGCCAGCGGCTGACCTCGGCCGCCTCGCCCGAGGAGTTCCACGCGCTGATGGTGGAGGCAGAGCAGTCGTGAGCGGCGCGCTGCGCGGCTGGGGCCCGGCGCTGCTCTGGGCCGCGGTGATCTTCTACCTGAGCTCGCGGCACCGCGTCCCAGTCCCCGACATCACCGGGGCCGACAAGGTGTGCCACTTCGGCGCGTACGCCCTGCTGGGCTTCCTCCTGGCCCACGGCGCCCGCCGCTCCGGGCTCGGCTCCGCGTGGGCGCCGGTGCTGGGCTCGCTGTACGGCGCGTCCGACGAGTTCCACCAGAGCTTCGTCCCGGGACGCTCCTCCGACCCCGCCGACTGGGCGGCCGACACGCTGGGCGCCCTGACGGGCGCCTTCCTTTACTCCCGATTCGCGAACCGACGCGGGTGGAGCCACGCGCCCGCCCCCTCCGAGCCATGACCGAGACGCTTTCCGCCACCGCCTACCGCACCATCCCCGCCGGCGAGCTGCGCGCCGAGCACGCCGGATCGCCCGCCCGCCTGGCCGGGTGGGTGCACCGCAGCCGCGACCTGGGCGCGCTGGTCTTCCTCGACCTTCGCGATCGCGCCGGGCTGGTGCAGGTTTCGTTCGATCCCACCTGGACCCCCGCCGACGTGCTCGCCGCCGCGCGCGAGCTGCGGGCCGAGGACGTGGTGCAGGTGGAGGGGACGGTGGAGCGCCGCATCAAGGTGAACCCCAACCTGCCGAGCGGCGAGGTGGAGCTGCGCGCCACCGGGCTGCGGGTGCTGACCCGGGCGGAGGCCACGCTCCCCATCCAGGTGGACTACGCCGCCGACGAGGAGCTTCCCGCCGAGGACCTGCGCCTCCGCTACCGCTACCTGGACCTGCGCCGCCCCGAGCTGCAGCGCAACTTCGTCACCCGGCACCGGGCCGCGCACAGCGTGCGCAACTTCCTGTCGGGCGAGGGGTTCCTGGAGATCGAGACCCCGGTCCTGACCAAGCCGACCCCCGAGGGGGCACGTGACTTCCTGGTGCCGTCGCGCGTGCACCGGGGGGAGTTCTACGCCCTCCCGCAGTCGCCGCAGCTGTACAAGCAGCTCCTGATGGTCAGCGGCTTCGACCGCTACTACCAGATCGCCCGCTGCCTCCGCGACGAGGACCTGCGCGCCGACCGCCAGCCCGAGTTCACGCAGATCGACGCCGAGATGTCGTTCGTGGACGAGGAGGACGTGTTCCGCGTGGGCGAGGGGATGATGGCGACGCTCTGGCGCGACGTGCTGGGGGTGGAGATCGAGACGCCCTTCCCGCGGATGACGTACGTGGAGGCGCTGGCCCGCTACGGGACCGACAAGCCCGACCTGCGCTTCGACCTCCCGGTGGTGGACGTCACCGAGATCCTGCAGCGGAGCGAGTTCCGGCTCTTCCAGTCCACCATGGGGACGGCGCAGCGCATCCGCGGGATCCGCGTCCCCGGCGGCGCCCGCATGTCGCGCAGGGAGACCGACGAGCTCCAGGACGTGGCCAAGCGCGGCGGGGCCGGCGGCGCGCTCTGGGTCAAGCGCGGCGAGGACGGCCTGTCCGGGCAGTTCGCCAAGGCGCTGGACGAGGCGACGCTGAACGCCTTCCTGGGCGTGACCGGGCTGGAGGTGGGCGACCTGTTCGTGGCGGTGGTCGGGCCCTTCCGCAGCGCGCGGATGGGGCTGGACGAGGACGGTCGGGTCCCCACAGGGCTGGAGGCCGCCGCCGACGAGCTGCGCCGCCACCTGGCGCGGAAAATGAACCTCGTGGACGAATCGAAGCACGCGTGGCTCTGGGTGACCGAGTTCCCGCTCTTCGACTGGGACCCCGAGGCGGGGCGGCTGGTGTCGGCCCACCACCCCTTCACCATGCCGCACCTGGACGACGTCCTGGCGCTCTTCGCGGCGACGGAAGGGGAGGGGACCATCTCGGCCGACGACGCGCGGCGGCTGTACACGCTGCCGATGCGATCCCGGGCCTATGATGCGGTGTACAACGGAAACGAGATGGCGAGCGGGTCGGTCCGCATCCACGATCCCGAGCTGCAGCGCCGGATCTTCCGGTCGCTGGGGATCGGCGAGCAGGAGGCCCGGACCAAGTTCGGGTTCCTCCTGGAAGCCTTCCGCTACGGCGCGCCGCCGCACGCGGGGTTCGCCTTCGGGCTCGACCGGATCGCCATGCTCCTCGCGCGTGCCACGAGCCTGCGCGAAGTGATCGCCTTCCCGAAGACCAACTCGGCCCGGGCCCTGTTCGAGGGGGCGCCGACGCCGGTGGCCTCCGGGGACCTTCGGGATTTGCACATCCGCACGCTGGGGGAGTGAGCCGGACGCGGCGCCGTGCCGCGGGTCCGTGCTTCGCCGCCCCGGCGGCTTGCTTCTTTGGGGTATATGTCTGATATCGAAGTCCGGACCATCCAGCACCGGCTCCCCGCCGAGGGCGCCGACCAGCTCATCCTCAGCGGGGTGAACGACGTCAACCTACAGGAGCTGGGCCGGCTGAGCGGGTGCCGCGTCGTCCTGCGCGGCGACCACCTCCTCCTTTCCGGCTCCATGGAGGACGTGGAGCGCGTTGTCCCCGTCGCCCAGCACATGATCGACCTGGCCCGCGGCGGCGAGCCGTTCGGGCAGGCCGACATCGACCGCTTCTTCGACCAGGTCCGCTCGTCCGACGGCGGCGCGCGCCTTGGCGAGGGCGGGAAGATCATCATCCCCGGCGCCCGCAAGGCCATCGCGCCCAAGTCCCCCGGGCAGCGCGAGTACCTGGAGGCGATCGAGAACAACGACATCGTCATCGGGATCGGTCCGGCCGGGACGGGGAAGACCTACCTGGCGGTGGCGATGGCCGTCGACGCGCTGCTCAAGAAGCGCGTCAAGCGGATCATCCTGGCCCGTCCGGCGGTGGAAGCGGGGGAGAACCTGGGCTTCCTCCCCGGCGACCTGCAGGAAAAGGTGGACCCGTACCTCCGCCCGCTGTACGACGCGCTGGAGGACATGATCCCCGGCGACCGGCTCAAGCGGGCGCTGGAGTCGCGCTCCATCGAGATCGCGCCGCTGGCCTACATGCGCGGGCGCACCCTCCAGGATGCCTTCGTGATCCTGGACGAGGCGCAGAACGCCACCGGGGCGCAGATGAAGATGTTCCTGACCCGCCTGGGGCTGAATTCCAAGGCGGTGATCACCGGCGACCGCACCCAGATCGACCTGCCGCGCCGCGAGGACTCGGGGCTGCTGCAGGTGGAGCGGATCCTCAAGGGAATCGAGGGGATCGCCTTCTCGTACATGCAGCCCACCGACGTGATCCGGCACCGCCTGGTGCGCGAGATCATCCGCGCGTACGCCGCGGCCTCGGGCGAGCAGGAAGGCGAGACGGAGGAGCAATGAGGCAGGGAGGGGAGCGCGCGCGCCGCGCCGCGGCCTCGCTCGACCACGCGCCCGAACGCCGGAAGACGCCGCGGGCGCTGCACCACGCGGCGCGGGCCCTCCTCCTGCTGGCGCTGGCGACCGCCGTGTACCTGGTCTTCCCGCACGCGCGGGTGGCCGACTCGGCGGCGCTGGAGCGGGGGATGGTCGCCCCGGCGGACGTGGTGGCCGGGTTCACCTTCCAGGTCCCCAAGGACCCGGCCGAGCTGCGCCGCGAGCGGGAGGAGGCCGCCCGCGGCGTCCCGCCGGTGTACGACTACCGCCCCGCCGCCGCCGACAGCGTGCTGGGAGGGGTGCGCGCCTTCTTCGCCGCGGTAGATGCCGCGACCGGAGGCGCCGGGGGCGACCCCCGCGCGGCGGTGGAGACGGTGCTGAAGGGGAGCCGGGTGGGCGCCACCACGGGATCGCTCGACCTGCTGGCCGACCCCGCGCGGCGGGCGGAATTGCTCGCTGCGACCGAGGGTGCCGTGCGCCAGCTCTTCCCGCTGGGGGTGGCGCCCACCTCGCTGGAGCGCGACGGGATCTCCGCGGTGCGGGTGCGCGGCGCCGTGGGGGGCGAGCGGATCGTGGCGGTGGACTCGCTGCTGTCCCCGGACCAGTTCTACCGGCTGGCCGCGCACCGGCTCCCGGCCTCGCTCGGCCCCGAGGCGGCGGAATTGCAGCGGCTCCTCCTGATACGCTCCTTCCAGCCCAGCCTGGCCTTCAACGAGGGCGCCACCGAGGCGGCGCGCGCCCGTGCCCGCAACGCGGTGGACCCGGTGGCCGCCACGGTGCTGAGGGGGGAGAAGATCGTCGGCGCGCGCGAGCAGGTGGGCGCGCGCGAGGAGGCCCGCCTCAGGGCGTACCAGGGGGCGCTGGACCGGCAGGGGCGCCGTCCCGCCACCGAGCAGACGCTGACCCGGGCGCTGGGCGCGATCCTGTTCAATGCCTCGGTGCTGGGGATCCTGGGGATGGTGCTCTGGCTTTCCCGGCGCTCGCTGTACGAGGACTTCCGCTCGCTCCTGCTCCTGGCGGCGCTGATCGCGCTGGTGGCGGGGTGCGCGGCGACCATCGCCCGCTTCGACCTCCCGCAGGAGCTGATCCCCTTCACTTTCGCCACGCTGATCGTGGCGGTGCTCTGGGGGGGAAAGCTGGCGCTCTCGGTGGCGCTCCTGCTGGCGATCCTGATCGGCGGGCAGACCCCCTTCCTGGGGGTCACCGCGCCCTTCACGGCGGCGCTGACCGGGGCTGCGGCGGCGTTCAGCGTGCGCGCGGCGCAGCGCCGGTCGCAGACCTGGCTCTTCGTGCTGATCATCGCGGTGGCGTACGCCTTCGCGGCGCTGACCATCGGGCTCCTCCGCTCCCGCGAGCTGCCGGACATGCTCCACTCCATGGGGTGGGGGGTGGCGAACGCGGTGCTCTCGTCGGTGATCGCCATCGGCTTCCTCCCGCTGCTGGAGTCGTTCGCACGGGTCACCACCGACGCCATGCTCCTGGAGCTGGCCGACACCAACCGCCCGCTCCTGCGGCGGCTGCAGCGCGAGGCCAACGGGACCTTCCACCACACCATCAACGTCGCCAACCTGGTGGAGGCGGCGTGCCAGGCCATCGGCGCCAACGCGCTGCTGGGGCGGGTGGGGGCGTACTACCACGACGTCGGCAAGGTCACCAAGCCGCAGTACTTCATCGAGAACCAGCCCAAGGGGCGCAACCCGCACGACAAGCTCAAGCCGTCGATGAGCGCGGCCATCGTGCGGAGCCACGTCGTCGAGGGGCTGCGGCTGGCGGACGAGGCCCGGCTCCCCGAGCCGGTCAAAGCGTTCATCCGCGAGCACCACGGGACGCAGACCATCTCGTTCTTCTTCGACCGGGCCCGCGAGGCCGACCCGGAGGCGCCGATCAGCCGGCAGGACTTCACCTACCTGGGCCCGAAGCCCCGCAGCCGCGAGACCGCGGTGCTGATGCTGGCCGACTCGGTGGAGTCCGCGGCGCACGTCCTCCACGACCCCTCGCCCGAGCGGCTGCGGGAGCTGGTGGAGCGGATCGTCGGCGCCAAGATCGCCTGCGGGCAGATGGACGACTGCCCGCTGACGCTGCGCGACATCGAGGTGGTCAAGGAGCAGCTCGCGCGGGTGCTGACCGGGATGTACCACCACCGCATCGACTACCCGGCCGCCCCCGCGGCCGACACCCCCGCCGCCCCGGCGGAGGCGCCCGCCGTCGCCTCCACCACGGCCTGAGGAGCGCATGGACGAGCTGGTCGTGGACGTGAGCGTGGGCGAGGGCGTGGCCCTCCCGCTCCCCGCAGAACAGGTGGAGGCGGCGGTGCGCCGCGCCGTACGCGCCGAGGGGCACGAGGCGGCGGAGATCTCCGTCGCCCTGGTCGGCGACGCCCAGATCGCGGAGCTGAACCAGGACTACCTGGACCACGAGGGCCCCACCGACGTGATCTCCTTCGCCCTGCACGACGAGGGCGAGGCGCCGCTGGGCGACGTGTACGTGGGGGTCCCGCAGGCGCTCCGCCAGGCCGCCGAGCTGGGCGTGGACCCGCGCGAGGAGGTGCTCCGCCTGGCCGTCCACGGGACGCTGCACGTCCTGGGGTACGAGCACCCCGAGGGGGAGGAGCGGATGGAGTCCGAGATGTTCCGCCGCCAGGAGGAGATCCTGCGCTCCGTCCTGGCCGGAGACACCGGTTCGTGAAGGTCCGTGCCCGGTTCCTCGCCCGTATCCGTCCCGTAGCCGCCCCACGCCCGGAGGGAGCTCCCCGATGAGCACCGTCGCCCCTCCCCCTCCCCCGCCGATGGAAGATCCCGAGGACCGGCTTAACGAGCTGATCCACCGGGGCGACGAGCAGGCGCTCGGCGAGTTCCTCTCCAACTTCCACCCCAGCGACCTCGCCGACCTGATCGAGTCGCTGGACGAGGAGGACCGCGCCAAGGTAGTCCGCGTCCTCGCCGAAGACCCCGCCCTCGCCGCCGAGGCGCTGGCGGAGATGGAGTGGGAGGAGCACCCCGAGGAGTCGCTGGCGGCGCTGGAGCCGGAGCGGATCGCCGCCGTGGTCGCGGAGTTCTCGGACGACGACGCCGCGGACATCATCGGCGAGCTGGACCCCGAGGAGCAGGACCGCGTGCTCGCCGCCCTCCCGTTGGCGGACGCGGGCGAGATCCGGCAGCTCCTGGAGTACGACGAGGAGTCCGCCGGCGGAGTCATGACCACCGAGCTGGTGGCGGTGAGCGAATCGCTCAACGCGGCCCAGGCCATCGACGAGGTGCGCCGGCAGGCGCAGGAGATAGAGCAGTTCTACAGCGTCTTCGTGGTGGACGGCGCCAACCACCTGCTCGGCACGCTCTCGCTCCAGGCGCTGGTGACGGCCGCGCCCTGGGCGCGGGTGGTGGACCTGACCGAGCCGGTGGTCGCCCGGGTGACCCCGGAGACCGACCAGGAAGAGGTGGGCCGCCTCCTGTCGCGCTACAACCTGACCGCCGTCCCGGTGGTGGACGGCGCGGGGCAGCTCCTCGGCGCGGTCACCTTCGACGACATCATCGACATCATAGAGGCCGAGACCACGGAGGACATCCTCCGCTTCGGCGGCGTCTCGCAGGAGGAGGAGCTGCGCGGCGGCTGGTGGGACGCGGTCCGCTCGCGCCTCCCCTGGCTGTACGTCAACCTGCTCACCGCCTTCGCCGCCGCCTCGGTGGTGGTGGTCTTCCAGGGGACGGTGCAGGCGCTCCCGATCCTCGCCGCCTGGATGCCGATCATCGCCGGGATGGGGGGGAACACGGGGACGCAGGCGCTGGCCGTCACCGTGCGCCGCCTGGCGCTCTCGCAGGAAGTGCAGTCGCAGCGGTGGAGCATCGTCGGCAAGGAGCTCCTGGTGGGAGCCACCAACGGGCTGGCGACCGGCGTCATCGCCGCCGGGGCCGCCTACTTCCTGGCCCTGGCCACCGGCGCCGACCCCATGCTGGGGGGCGTGGTGCTCTTCGCCATGTGGCTGAACCTCGCCGTCGGCGGCTTCGCCGGGGCGTTCGTCCCGATCATGCTGGAGCGCCTGGGCGTGGACCCGGCGATCGCCTCCTCCATCTTCGTGACCACCTTCACCGACATGTT